>NZJA01000074.1 GCA_002691835.1 Planctomycetota bacterium | reverse complement strand
GGTCGCAGCAGTGGAATCAACCTGCGGAATCCCGCTTCTGATGGCTTCAGCATCAGGTCAGACTATCAATGGCGATTGGACCGATTGGTGCAGGAATGAGACTTGATCAATTCCTTAAATGGATGGGCTGGGTCGCGACTGGTGGAGAAGCCAAGTTGAGGATTCAGGGGGGTGACGTGTCCGTGAATGGCGAGCTTGAGCAACGGCGTGGCCGACAACTGAAAGCTGGTGATCGGGTCCAAATGGGTGTCGACTCTGCCGAAGTTTCGGATTCTTTTCAGGCTGGGCACTAAGTTGTCAGCTGCTGAGCTGCAGAGGAAGGAAGCGTGCGCAAACCGGTGATTGCTGGCAACTGGAAAATGCACATGACCTGTGCGCAAGCCAAGGCCTGGATTGGCACGTTTCTTCCCCTGATTGAAGAGCTGCCCAATGACCGACATCTGGTGGTGGCGCCCCCGTTTACGGCGATCAGCACGCTTGCTGAGCTGAGCCAAGGAACCCGCCTTGAACTGTCCAGCCAGAACGTGCACTGGGAGGGAGAGGGCGCTTACACCGCTGAGATATCCCCGAGCATGCTCAAGGAGCACAATGTCCAATATGCAATCGTTGGCCACAGTGAGCCTCGCAAGTATTTCAGCGAGAGTGATGAACAGATCAATCACCGGGCTCGATCAGCTCAAACCAATGGCTTAATCCCGATTGTTTGTGTCGGTGAAAGCGACGAACAGCGCAATCGGGGTGAAGCGGAGCGGGTCATCCGTCGTCAGGTTGAGCAGGGCTTAGAAGGTCTGGACCCCAGCCAGCTTGTTGTGGCCTATGAGCCGATCTGGGCGATTGGTACCGGTAAAACGTGTGAAGCCAGTGAAGCCAATCGCATCTGTGGATTGATTCGTAGCTGGGTTGGCTCACCAGATTTGATCATTCAGTACGGGGGGTCGGTGAAACCAGGCAACATTGATCAGTTGATGGGCATGAGTGATATCGATGGGGTCTTGGTTGGCGGTGCCTCCCTGGATCCTGAAGGTTTCGGGCGGATCGCGAATTACATCAAGAGCTGACGGTCGATGCGCTGGCCGAAGGATTGGGGCACGCGCACTGCCGTGATGGGAGTGATCAACCTCACTCCTGATTCCTTTAGCGATGGTGGTCAATTCAATCAATTAGAGAAGGCATTGGCTCAGGCGTCGCGACAGATCGCTTGCGGGGCTGATTGTTTGGATCTGGGAGCCCAAAGCACCAGGCCTAATGCCATGGAAGTGGGAGCGGATGAGGAACTCAAGCGTCTCTTGCCAACGCTGAGGGCGATTCGTGCAGCTCACCCCAAGGTTTTGATTTCGGTCGATACCTTTCTTGCGAGAGTCGCCAACAAGGCTCTTGAGGCTGGTGCTGATTGGATTAACGATGTCAGTGGTGGACGACGTGATTCAGAGATGTTGTCTCTGATTGCCGATGCTGGCTGTCCATTTGTTCTGATGCACAGTCGCGGAACTAGCCAAACGATGGATCACTGCACGGATTACGGAGACCAAGGCGTTGTGCAAGGTGTGTTAGGCGAATTACGAGCAGCAACAAATTGTGCATTGAAGGCCGGCGTGCATTGTGACCAGTTGCTCTGGGATCCAGGTCTTGGCTTTGCCAAAACAACGGCACAAAACCTCACCCTGCTCCAACAGCTCGACACACTCGTGGCTGAGGGCATTCCACTCTTAATAGGGCCCTCGCGAAAACGTTTTATCGGAGCTGTCCTGGATGAACCAAGAGCCCGTGCCCGACTTTGGGGAACGGCAGCGGTCTGTGCCCGGGCCGTGGATGCTGGTGTGGCGGTCTTGCGTGTGCACGACGTAGGACCTATTCACCAAGTGGTGACCATGGCCTCAGCGATTGCATCGGATCGCTAGAACAGTGGACTATTGACATGTGTTGACCATGAGTGAACCAAGTCTCACTCTTTTGTACGACGGTGCTTGTCCGCTGTGTCTTCGTGAAGTCAGGTTTTTGAAACGCCGAGATCTACACGGAAAACTTGCGTTTGTCGATATCGATCAGTCTGCATATGATCCTGACCAATGGCAGGGAATTAGTTATCGAAGTGCGATGGCTCGCATTCATGCCATTCGCTCTGATGGAGAGATTCTTAAGGATGTGGCAGTGTTCCGAGAGGCATATCGCTGCGTTGGCCTTGGTTGGATCTATGCACCAACCCAATGGCCCCTAATTGGAACTTTGATTGATCAAATCTATGCACTATGGGCTGCACAACGTTTACGACTAACTGGACGTGCAAGTCTTAATGAATTATGTCAATGCAAACGAAACGAACCATAAGACGCTCTTCATACTCAAGAAAACAAACCATATCAACAAAAAGTTTTGGTGGTCAAGTGATAAACAAAGTATTTTCTAAGAATTCTAGAGTCTGCTCGAGCTTTATCGCAATTGATTGTTAATTGGACAAAAATTTTACAACCAAAGAACCTATTTAAATAATAAATTGACCGTATTCATTGAGCTCTAACCTGGCAAAAAAATCTGTTAACTGACGATTGATAGCATTTTGGGTGACAAGTATATCACCAATACGACCACCATTAATACGTTGATGTTCAAGAGCTTGATCTACAGATGATTGGGAGACTAAACCGAGATTGGAAAGTCTTTCGCCAAGCCTTAAAGAATTAAAATCTAGACTTGCAAGGCTTTTTGTTAGAAAAAAATCAAGTATTTGGAAAGGGATATTCAAATTAAGCCGAAGAAATTCACCAAATCTTTGTGTATTTGAATATGGCTGAAATCTGTCAAGTAGTTCGTCAAGGTCTTCATCAGAGAGCAAACCACAAAGAACTAACTTTTTACCTAAAGCCTGAGAATTAAAATCACTTGATTGGTTTTCCTTGTGATCATAAGAAAGACTCCCTGAGACCAATTCAGGCCCTTCAAACTTACTTTGAACCAACGAATCGTTAGATAAGAAAGAATATAATTGATTCGGGTCTAAGCGTGTCGTTCCAAACTCCTGAATAATGAGCTCTTCAATAAATGAAGATTCCGTGTAGGGGGCTACAATAGAAAAGTTGAGGGGGAATGAATGACCATAACCTACAACCTCTACGCGAGTCACATCATTTTTTAGAAGAAGTTTAACGGACACGTATTCTTATCTAAAATCATAATATAACGATAATCATATCCTTGTTTGGTGAAAATACTCTGAGAATAGCATGAGTGGCGCCTAAGTGACTCCTAAGTTAAAAATTATAGTATAGTGAAAATTAAACAAAATCCTTCAAAATGTAAGTAATTCGCACTTTTGGGGTCGGCTGAGTAGTGACAGCGTAAAAAAAGTCACTAAAATAAAGATCAGGCACATCTAATGGTTATCCGTGAAGCAATTCATCCCTAATCTAAATAGATATTTTAAAAATAAACAACAAAAATACAAGAATCTATTGTATGAATTGTATCATCATCAATACTTTCAGTCTCTTAAGCAATTCAGTTGGAATAAGTATCGAATTGGTCAAATAGTTATAGCTTCTATCTTGATCAATCTATTAGAGCTCTCAGCTCCTATTTATATTAATATTGTTTATTCAGTTATTCTTCCTAGACGAGCAACTGAAAGCTTGATCGTTCTGACAATTTTAGTTGTTGTTTTAATGACAATATCAGTTTGGTTAAAGATAATGAGACTTGATTTAGTCGGTGAAGATAGTGCAAGAGTTACCCATGAGAAACGAGTCAATGCAATTCGTCACTTTGTATCGATTCCGATTCGAAACTTTTTAGAATCATCTCCTTCAGAACATATATCGAGATTAAACAGCATTAATTTATTGAAAGATAATTCAGCGTTGCAATCATTGACAACAGCCATTGATTTGATTTTTTCAATTATATTTATTTTGATTTTATTTGCAATCGGTGGAATACTTGTTTTGCCTGTTGTATTTGGCATTACTGTGTTCTTTTTCAAGTCCTTATCATTTGCTAATGACTTTGAAGTTGTTAGTAAAGAGCAGGATCAACTAGAAATCAATCGATTAAATACTCAGATTGATACTGTTGATTCTGCTGATCTCATTAAAGCCAACGGATTAAATACCCAGTATTTAACCTCTTTAGAGCCCTTACAGGAACGTCTGTCTTGGCGAAGAATGAAAAACAATCAATATCTTTTAAAGCATCAAGCCTTCGGAAACCTTGTGAGTCAAGCAACGCTCGCAGCAGTCGCCACTCTCGGTGCAATTTTAGTGATCAACGATCGTTTGTTGGTTGGTGCTTTAGCTTCAGCAATTTTACTCATCGGTAAAATTTTCAACCCTTGGCAAAGACTTTCCACGTTATGGAGCAGTTACAGAAGCCTAGTGCATTCACAGGATGAATACCAAGCACTCATGAGTACACCCATTATTGAGATCAACAATATTAAATCTACAAATACCATCTCACCAACGGAATCGGGCAGTTTCACCATTACAACATCAGAGCTTGGCACGTTAGATATCTATCAAAATGAAAGCAATTGGATTAATTCTAAGTCTAATGCTATTGAGATAACAAAGATGTTTGAAAACATTGTTCTGGCAGACAACGATCAAATAATTCGATTGAATGATATTCCTCTAAGTGAATACTCTGGAACTGAAGTTGTCAACCAAATAGCGTATGTAAATCCGTCTTTTAGATCTTTTTATGGTTCTTTGATGCAAAATTTAAGTTGCTTTCAGCCTTCAAAGTACAAACGAAGTGCTCTATTCTGGTCATATTTACTCGGGATTGATGAGAAGATAAAAACCCTTCCACTAGGATACGAAACTATCATTGGAAATCAGATGGGTTCAGGCTTAACTGCGGATGATGAAAAACTACTCCACATTATTTCCGGATTGTCTAAAAATCCGCTGATTCTTTTTATTGATTTAAATGGATGTACGTTTGGAAAGTCTTTCATAGAAGGCTTGCAGACGATCATAAATTGTTGCAAAGGCCGTACAACATTAGTGATCTCAGGTGCAAGTCCGGTTCTGGGAAAAATATGCAATCAAACGATTCAACCATTATTAGCCACTAAAGTTGGAGGTGTCCAATGAAAACTTCAATTGAAAATTCCAAAACGCTGGGACATTCAGAAAATAAACCACTGATACGAGATCTATCTCTTAGTCCTGATTTACCCCTTGTCTTTTGTATCAGGCTCCTTTTACAAGAAATTGAATGGACAGGTTCAATTAACGAGATCGCGAATCTCATTGGAAGAGATCCAGAGGAAATGGATCTTGTAGATGCAAGAAATTTATTTTTAAGACTTGGTTATAATTCTCAACTTAAAAACCTTAAAGATTTTAAATCAATCAATATTCATACATTACCAGCTTTATATATTGACCCTAGCAATCAACCCTTTGTTCTATTTACAGAAAATCAAGGTTTAATTGTCGCAGGAAATGCAAAAGGTCGATTTGACATTAACAATGTTGAGCCTGGTGGATTACTTTTAATTCTGGATGAAATAAATTCCAATGACGAAGTATCAATTATCAAAAATATAGCCTATCGATTCTCCAATAAAATTTCTTTGCTTTATTGGATTAGTCTTGGGATATCATTGCTGGCTTTATCATTGCCACTTTATTTGCGTGCAATTTACAATATTGCCATTCCAGGCGAAGCATTGATCTCATCATTATTATTATTCTTTGGAATTGGGGCTTTATTTATCCTCGAATTCAATATGCGTCAGTGGCGCTCAAATTTAATCAGTCAGATGGCTGGAAAGCTTGATTCATTATTTGGAATGAAAGTCACTCAGAAATTTTTAGGCCTTGATTACTCTCAAATCAAGAGTATCAATCTAAGTAACTACAACACGAGGATAAGAAATTTAGATGCAATGCTAAATTACTTAAAAGGACCGTTGGCTCTAGCGTTACTTGATTTCCCTTTTATCATCATTTATTTAATTGCAATTGGGCTTATTGCTGGAAATCTTGTTTTTGTTCCAATTATTATTATGCTAATAAGTGGTTCAATAATTGTAGTTTTATCGAAGTATTATAGCGGTGCTGAAGAATTAAATATTAAAACAAGTGTTGGTATCTTGCAAGCTCAGTTAGAAATTGTTAGACGATTTAAGGAAATAAAGCTTTCGCATCTTGAATTGATCTGGATACAACGTATCCGAGCTTTATCTGGTGAAAGTACTAAAAGTGGTTTGGTTCTTAACAAACAAGCTGGTGTTCTACAAATATTAACCTCAACCTCGTCTCAAATGGCTGGTACTCTTACTCTTGCTGTTGGGGCTTGGATAATGTTTACTAGTCCAGCAGGTAATAATATACTTGGCAACTTAATTGCTGCCATGTTTATTGTGTGGCGTGTTTTTACTCCCTTTCAATATTTAATGAATGCATTGCTTCGTTTTGATACTATTAGCAAGCAATATGGTCAGCTGGACCGCTTCTTAAAACTAAGAAACTATTCTCCTGTTGCAAGACCCACTGTCAATACAAAATCAAGTTTATACGGTTCAATTCAATTGGATTCAATTTCTTGTCGAATTCCCACCACTTCACGGCTATTACTAGCAAAAATTGATCTTAGATTTGTTCCTAGTACCATTTATGCAATAACTGGTAAATCAGGATGTGGAAAATCAACATTGCTCAACGTCATTGCTCAACTCTATCCAATTGCAAATGGCAATCTTTCGTTTGACGGTAAAGATTATCGTCAGTTTACGAATGAGGATATACAGAGTAATATTTCATATGTAATGAATAATAGTCAATTTCTCAAAGGAAGCCTATGGCAAAATTTAACAGCAATGAATCCTGATGCATCCATAGATGCTGTTAAAGAAATATGTGAAATGATAGGCATTTATGATTATATTGAGAATCTCCCAGAGGGTTTTGATACTTATTTGGATAATGATATGAGTTATTATTTTCCTGTTGGAGTACAAAAGCTTATGAGTTTCGCTCAGGCTTTAATTAAGGACTCACCAATTCTTCTGATTGATGATATTAGTCAAGGATTGACACCCATCCAATTCGAGGCAGTTGTTAATGCGCTTCCGCGGATAAAACAATGTAGGTTTTCAAGACAAGAGCGATGTATCATCATGACAACATCTAATAATAAAATGCTTGAATTAGCTGATAATATTTGCATTATTGACAAGGGTGTTTCTACATTCCAGGGTACACAAAAAGAACTTGAAATGATGGTTCATTCTAAAACCTAGCCTTTCAATTGATTCTCTGACACTGCTTCATTCACTTGCAATTCTTTTTATGGCAAACTCTACTTCAAATGGAATCACCCCAGATTCAAGTTCAAAGGTTTCCAGTTCAGCTTCACTTTTTAGCAAACTTCCTGGTTTGTCAGCATCAGACTCTAATGCATTGATAGGTAGAAATAGATTAGCTCAAGCCTTAGAACTTGAAGATCCGCAGGATAATTTATTTGTTAAAAGAAGCCTTTATGTGTTAGGCGCAGCAGCTCTTATTTTCTTCCCATGGGCTGCACTAACGCCCATTACCCAGGTTATCGAAGCTTCTGGTGAAGTCATACCTCAAGGTTCCGTCAATATCATTCAACATTTAGAAGGTGGTATTGTTTCATCTGTTAACGTTAAAAATGGTCAGTCAGTTACTAAGGGAGATCCTTTACTTCAATTAAACCCACAAATGGTAGGTAGTGAATTTTCTGCTACAAAATCTAAGTTGGATGCTCTCATTATTCAGCAACAACAGCTACGAGCTGCAATTCGTGGAGACGATGTATTGCCCAGACACAATAATGTTGATGGTTTCAATGAAAGCAAGGTAAGTGTTGCGCAACAGAATCTTCTAACTAGCCGATTAGAGAATGCATCAGATCAATTGAAGTCAGCTAACGCTGTTGTTGCCGAGAAAACTGCAGAGATTAATGGCCTCAATCAACAGTTGAAACTACTAATTGAAGAAAGAGATATGTGGGCCTCACTAGCAAAAGATGGTGCAAGCTCAAGGCTTCAACTTGTTAACTCTCAGGCAAAAGTTGAGGAAATCCGAGGTGCACGTAATGAGGCTAGAAAGGCACTGGCTCAAGCAAAGGCTAATCTTCAAAGTCTTCAATCAGGCTTAGCACTCGAACAAAATTCAGAAATAGCTTCCTTGGTCAATGAGGAATCAGTTGTTGCAGAAAATATCAAGAAAGTTCGTTTTCAACTATCACGAATGGTTGTCAAAGCACCAGTATCAGGAACAGTGAGCGATCTTCGTTTTTCTGCACCTGGAGCTGTCGTGGCACCTGGAGCTGTGGTTGCGTCGGTTGTACCAGCTGGTACAACAAAATTAGTTGAAGCTCGAATCCCATCACAGGATATTGGTTTTGTTCATATCGGGCAAGATGTCGAGGTTAATCTTCAGCCTTTTGACTCATCCATTTATGGCACTATTCCTGGACGTTTGACGTCCATTTCTGGGGATACTGTTCAAAATCCTGATGACCGTCAATTTTATTACAATGCAATGATTGAGCTTGATCGGCAATACCTTGATTCCTCTAATCAAAAATACCCTGTACAGGTTGGAATGCCCGTCGTTGCAGATATCAAAGGGCAGCGAAGCAATGTTCTCCAATACCTATTCCATCCATTTGTTCGGACGATCAATGGAGCGATGCGTGAATAGGTCAATCCTGAAATTCTCAGTTTACTTTCAGCTCTTTAGATCCATTCCTGCACAATGACTTTCGGCTTATCGCTGCTTTTCCCGGTGACAGTTCTAGGTCGCATGCTTTCTGAAGATGTTCTTCGATTTAAATAGCTTATTACTATTTGATTAGTCGCACTCGGTTCGATTGGATAGTTATTCTCCTGTTGTTGATAATTCGGCTGACGAAGCGTCTGTTGCTGAGGAAAACAAAAATAATTTTGTGCCCAATAGTCAGCCCCATCAGGGTGCTGGAGTCGCAGACAATCCCGAAGGTGCCACAAAATATAATAATGTCGATATTGAGACTCCTGTTGTTGAAGTCGCTCAGCCGTCACCTCTCGGCCAGCAAGTCACTAGTGATATAGACAATATTCCCTTAGATAATGGTGGTGGTTTAGGTACCAGCATTGATCCGTTTTCTGCAGATTTAGCAGACGCACTCACGATTGCTGATCTTTCTCCTGCAAATTTATTCACAGCGCCTCTTGCAGAATCGTCAGACGAAGACATTCCTCAACCGCAAGATTTTGCTCTCGATGCTGTACCACCTGCAGAAATCGAAATAGAACCAGAACCAACTCCAGATCCAGATCCTGATCCCGATCCTGATCCTGTTCCACCGACCATCTTAGCCGCGGACTTCGGCGACGTACTGGTTTTTGATGGTGGGCTGAACAATGGAAATTTTGTTGGTGTTCAAT
>NZJA01000073.1 GCA_002691835.1 Planctomycetota bacterium | reverse complement strand
GTACTCTCTTCAGACTCTTGAAAATCTGCACGCGGATCCTGAGGTTATCTTCGAGGAACTTCCTCAATCCGACGACCTTGCCGCTTCCGCCGAAGAGAAAGAGATCTTCAATCTTCAGCTCACCGGCCCTCGACTTGTAGTAACCAATCGATCGGTTGATTTCGCTGACGAGATCTCGCAACAGAGGCTGAAGAACTTCAAAAATCTTGGCGGCATGGTCTGACTTCGCCGCAGTGACTTTCAGATTCTCGGCTTCTTCTTCAGAACAACTGAATCGTTCCTGCAAAGCCGTTGTGAAATCCTTGCCGGAAACAGGAATGGATCGGAACCAGTAGCGGGAACCATTGACGACGACAAGGTCCGTGTGATGTGCCCCGATCTCAATCGCGACCATGGGACGCTGCGGGCGCAGATCGAAACGGATCAGGTTCAGAAGGCCTACGTTTCCGAGGGTTAAAAGATCCACTTCAAGATCGTCAGAGGACAAATCCTCAAGAAGGTCTGAGACCTCCTCCTGACGGACCGCAAAGATTCCAATCTCTTTTTCACCATCATCCGTATCACCACAGATGTGGCTATCCCAGATAACGTCTTCCATAGGCAAGGGAATATTCTGCTGTGCCTCATACCCGATCAGTTCTTCAAGCTTTTTGCCGTCCACAGAGGGAACGGTAATGAAACTCGTCAAAGAAGAGCGACTCGGAAGAGCAACAGCCAAAGGCCCTGTTAATGAATGCATAGAAGCAAGGTTTGAAATTGCTGCAGCCGTCGCTTCTGGACCGGCACCTGCGGGGTGGTCCAGCTTTTCGGCAGCGACAATCTCAGCCCCGTTTCCGGAACGCTGGATCTTGATCGCTTTGAGGGAAGTCTTTCCCCCATCGATACACCAGACTTCGTCGAAGTCAGCCATGAATACCTCTCTCCACCGTCAGGCCCTCGGCAACCGGGCCCTCGGCGATCAGCCTGCAATGGCCAATCGAATGGTACGAATCTTCACTTCAACACAATACTCAATCTCGGGAACGAAAACTTCGTGAACGACGTTTCCATTTCCGGATCTCTCTTGATGCAGTTGGCTCAGTGTCGGGAGTTCTGATTGTTTCAAAACAAGCAAAACAGATTCACAGCGAGCAACAGACTGCATGCGAAAACAACTGCATGCGAAAACAACTGCATGCGAAAACAACTGCATGCGAAAACAACTTCATGCGAAAACACAGGACACTCAGGCAATACTCAGGCAAATGACACGCACAAATGACACGCAGCGATAGGACCCTTGACCTTTTCCGCACGGATGAGAACTCTGAGAATTCTCCATCTGGCGAAAAGTTTCGTTGTGATTCATTCTTCCAAATCACCCACAAAACAAATCAGTCAAACTGACACCCAAACTGACACCGACGCAGACGACTTCGGCACCCGGGTAAGAGGTGTGAGCAGCAACCGAATCTTCCCCGATCCATTGCTCCCAAATACTCCCCGAAAACTCGAAGGATCACACGGTCGGCAACGAACTTTTCCAGGTCAGACGGCCATCCAAAAGATCGCTGTAAACCCATCACCGTTCGTTTGCACTGCACACCATTCCGGCGGTCAACGTCCCCGTTTCCCACCGAAAGTCTCGACCTCGTATCCGTAAATTTTTCGAAAGGGCACGCTTACTTTGACGTCTTCTTTACAGCGGACAATTTCAATGCCTGCTGACGCCTCGCGAGATACCCCTCGATTCATTCTTTCCTTCCCCAAACACGATTTCAGCCCAACCGAACCACAGCCCGGAATGACGAAATCCCTCTCGGGGAAGAGGGAAGTATAGATCCCTGAAACCCGGAGTCAACGTCCCGAAACAGTCTCATTTGCCAAAATTCGATCTTCCAGAGGATTTCGAAAATCTGCGGACGGGACCGTCAGCGCGGAAGGTCGAGAGCGGCGATCACTTGTTGGAGATCTTGCCAGCAATCCGCCTTGTACTGGGGCTGCCGCAGAAGGAAAGCCGGGTGATACGTCACGACGACAGGGATCCCTTTGTATTGATGAGATTCCCCGCGTAACCGCTTCAGGGAAGTCTCCTGCCCTGTCAAAAACATGGCCGCTGGGCGCCCCAGCGCAACGATCAATTGTGGCTGAATCGCCTCAATCTGCTGCTCTAGATAGGGTTGGCAACTTGCCACTTCAACAGGTTGAGGGTCTCGATTCTCGGGCGGGCGACATTTCAAAAGATTCGCAATGTAAACCTGTTCGCGGGTTAACTTTAGTCCTTGGGAAACGATTCTGTCAAGAAGCTGGCCCGCACGGCCGACAAAGGGTTCACCCGTCCGGTCCTCCTCAGCTCCTGGAGCCTCGCCGACAAACATCAGGCGAGCCTGGGGATCTCCGACCCCAAAGACCGTCTGAATTCGGGACTCACAGAGGCTGCACTTCCGGCAGTCCGAAACCAAATTCGCCAAATCCGCCAGCCCCAGAGGGTTTACCGCTGGAGAAACCCGTTCCGAGGTCTTCTCCAGCCCAACGTCAGGGCTGGCTAGAACTTCCGGTTCGGTATCCAGCGCCCGAGAGTCACTCACTGGGATTTCAGGCGGCCCCGCCACTGGGGAAGCGAGATCTCCCCTGCGGCGGCGGATGCCCCAGCCCGCCAAAGACCGATCATGAAGGTCCGCAGGATAATGAAGTTTTCCAGCAGTATCTTGCTCAGACATGAACAGACTCCTCAACGATCGATTCGCCGTGAAAACGATCACCATCGACCGTCGCAAGTTTGACGAGGAGTTCCTCACCTCTCGAAATCAGTTCTCTTGAAACAGGACTGCGCGGAATCTGAACTCTGAGCCCCTCACGCGACAGACCTTCGCCTCCCCCGTTTGAATCCACTTTCTCGATGAGAACTTTCACCTGCTGACCCAAACGCTTTTCTGCGACTCTCTTTTGAATCCGCTCACAATGCTGACGGGCACGCACCATCCGTTCATGCCTGACCTGAGGAGAAACATGATCTGGCAACCGTGCGGCACGAGTACGCGGGCGCGGACTGTAGGGAAAGAGATGAACTTTTGCGAAACGAAATTCCTCAACAAGATTCATGGACTCCTGGAAGTCCTCTTCCGTTTCACCAGGAAATCCAATGATGAGATCTGTTGCCACAGTCGCATCCGGTAAACGATGACGAACCCTCTGCATCGCTTCGCGGAATTCCTCCAATGAGTAATCACGTCCCATGGCTTCCAGAATTTTAGAGCTACCACTTTGCAGAGGTACATGAAAAAACCGACAAAGCCCCTCATCCTCTTCAAATGCTTGAAGAAAGCGATCGGTAAAAGCCCCCTCACCGATGGAAGACAGGCGAATCCGTTCGATTCCAGAAATCTGTCGAAGCTCTGTCAGCAATCGACCTAAACCATCGTCGATGCCCAGATCTCGTCCCCATTGTCGTAGATGGATTCCTGTCAAAACCAGTTCAGAAAAACCAGCCTCTGCCAATCTACCCGCCTCCTCAAGAACAGGCTGGTGATCACGGCTCCGTGAGCCTCCACGCAGGTAAGGAATGATGCAGTAACTACAAAAGGAATCGCAACCATCCTGGATTTTCAGAAAAGCCCGAGTGCGTCCCTCGAAACCGGATATTTTCAAACCAAAAATATCGCGAGACTTCCGCTTCGTCAGTCCTTCAGATGGATCAGCCCCTGCGACAATCTCGGCAACACGATGCTTCTCTTCGTTTCCGATGAGATGTACAACTCCTGGGATTTCAACCAGACGTTCACGGTCATCCTCCGAGATACACCCGGTAACAATCACATCCGCATTTGGATTTTTCTTTGTCAGAGATTTGACGCGCTCTTCAACCTTGAGGCCTGCACGCTCTGTCACTGTGCAAGAGTTGACGACCACGAGATCGACGCCCTCGGCTTTATCGACCTCTTGATATCCAAGATCGAGAATTTCTTCTCGGATCGCCTGGGTGTCATACTGGTTGATCTTGCAACCAAAGGTAACAAAGGCGCAGTCAGGCATTCCGACTTCTTTCCCGAATATCTCCGCCTAAGCGGATTTCTCACCGGTTCCGGCGGGGTTGTCCAACCAGCAATAGCTGAAATGTCCTTCGCCCACGGTAATCCCCTCAGGAACCTCCACTGAACAGCGAGGTCCAGCTTCAGGACACCGCGTGTGAAAAGGACAACCCGGCGGAGGATTGATGGGTGAAGGAACATCTCCCTCGAGGAGTATCCGATTTTTTTTCCGTTTCGGATCTGTTTCCGGGACTGCAGAAAGAAGCGCGCGGGTATAGGGGTGCCGAGGGTTCGAATAAAGATTTTTCGACTCGGCCTCTTCGACGATTTTCCCCAGATACATCACAGCCACACGGTCACTAATGAGCTCCACCACAGCCAGATCATGAGCGATAAAGAGATAAGAAAGATCGAACTCGTCCTGGAGATCCAATAACAGATTAATGATTTGCGCCTGAATCGAAACGTCCAAAGCACTGACGGCTTCATCGCAGACGATGAACTCAGGTTCCACGGAGAGCGCTCTCGCAATTCCAACACGCTGGCGTTGTCCCCCGGAAAACTCATGGGGATAGCGATTGATATGATTGATGGGGTCCAGTCCACAGCGATCCATCAGATGTTGAACCCGTTCACGAATTTCTGCTTCAGATCCCATTTGATGGATATGAGGGCCCTCACTCAGAATGGAGCCCACCGTCATCCTCGGGTTCAGAGACCCGTATGGATCCTGAAAAATGATCTGCATCCGCTTGCGTAATGCCCTCAGGTCTTCGCCTTCGGTTTTCCGAACATCAATTCCATCAAAACGGACGTTACCCGCGGTCGGTTCAACCAGTCTCAGGATCGAGCGTCCCACCGTCGTCTTGCCGCAGCCGGATTCCCCGACGAGACCGAGTGTCTGCTTACGACCTAAAGAAAAGCTCACCCCATCGACAGCCTTCACTTGCCCTGTGACTTTCGACAAAACGCCCGATCGAATGGGGAACCAGGTCCGCAGATCCTCGACCTCCAACAAAGGGGTTTCTTTTTCACTCATCAGACGGCTCCATTTCCTGAAGCCTTAAAGACTTCCTCCCAATGATGACAAGACACCAAATGGTGATCCCCGGCTTGATCGAGTTTAGGCTCTGTCTCGGCACAGGTCTCACTCGCATGAAGACAGCGAGGTCGGAATTTACAACCGGTAGGAAATTGCAGAGGATTGGGAACGTTCCCCTCGATCACTTCAAGTCGATCACTTTCCTGGTCCAGCCTCGGTAATGAACGGAAGAGTCCGACCGTGTATGGATGTTTTGGATTCTCAAAGAGCTCCTCAACAGGCGCACTTTCGACCACCTTACCGGCATACATGACGACGACATGGTCCGCATTTTCGGCGACGACTCCCAGATCATGAGTAATCATGAGGATCGCCATCCCCTTTTCCTTCTGCAGTCCCCTGAGCAACTCAAGGATCTGAGCTTGAATGGTGACATCGAGAGCGGTCGTGGGTTCATCCGCAATGAGAAGGGCTGGGTTGCAGGCGAGTGCAATGGCGATCATGACCCGCTGCTTCATCCCCCCTGACAGTTGATGGGGGTATTCATCGATGCGCTGCTCCGGAGATGGGATTCCGACCTGTCTCAGCAACTCGATACTGCGTTCACGAGCTTCAGCACGACTCATTCCCTCGTGTAACCGAAGTGACTCACCAATCTGATCCCCGACCCGAAAGACAGGATTCAGGCTGGTCATCGGCTCCTGGAAAATCACGGAGATTTCCTTGCCGCGAATCTTGCGCATTTCGGCTTCTTCTTTATCGAGAAGATTTTCGCCTTTGAACATGATTTTGCCGCCGACGTATTTTCCGGGAGGTGTTGGGACCAGCTGCAGGATGCTCATCGCCGTCACGGATTTCCCGCACCCGGATTCACCGACAACCCCCAAAGTCTCTCCTGGGCGAATCGCGTAACTGACTCCATCGACAGCACGGGCGACCCCGTCGTCGGTGTAAAACCACGTTTTCAAGTCTTCAATGGAGAGCAGTGGATCTGCAGAGCTCAACGGGATTCTCTCTTCCGGGCAACAGCATCAATCTCCACATCCACCCCCTTCGGCAATGCCGCGGCCTGAATACAGGCCCGTGCCGGATAGGGTTCGATGAAGAACTGAGAATAGACTTTATTCACCACATCGAAATCAGCCATGTCTGCGAGGTAAACCTGGGTCTTGACGACATCTCCAAAACTGCAATCAGCAGCCTGAAGAACTTCCCCCAGATTTTTAAGAGCCTGATGGGCCTGCTGCTCGACTCCCCGAACGATGGATCCATCCTCTGGAACAATCGGGATCTGACCTGAACAGTAGACCCAACCATCGACCTCTAGTGCTTGGGAGTAGGGTCCGATGGCTTTCGGAGCTTGATCGGTGTGAATCGCTTTGCGCTTCTGGTCGGACATTGCAGAGGCTCCTTAAAAATCACGGGGCAGCCCCGGAAGATCCAAGCATTCGGGGTCTGTATACCAGCGAAAGAGTCTACCGCTGAAGGGATCAGTTTTCCAGAGACCCGGGGAGCAGACGACGATTCAGTTCCTCGGCGATCTCATCGGCGACTGGATCAGGAAGGGAATCCCGAATGTCTCCACCAAATGCAGCGATCTCCTTGATATGGCGACTCGACAAATGCGAGAACTCGAGGCTGGGTAGCACAAAAACCGTCTCAGCCTCTACCGAGCCAGAAATCGACCGGTTGGTCAGAGCCATCGTGTACTCTGCTTCAAAATCGGCGAATGTCCGGATCCCTCGGAGCAAAATCCGCATCGACTCACTTTGAAGAAGATCGACAACGAGTCCATCAAATGACTGAACCCGAACTCCGGGGATTCCCTCCACGCAGGTCTGAAGCCATTGAACCCGCTCTTCCGGGGTGAATAGCGATGACTTTTGTCGATTCACCGCCACCGCGACGATCAATTCGTCAAACATGCGAGATCCTCTCTCGATCAAATCGAGATGTCCCTGATGGGGAGGATCAAAGGTACCTGGATAAACCGCTTTGCTCATGGGACCCGCGACTCCTTCTGGAAGCGACTGAACTGGAAGCAACTGGACTTGGACAACGTAAGGCCGGACTGCGAAACGAAGGATCTCCGCTGGAGCGATTCCCGCCAAGACGGCAACTGGCCTCCTGAGAGATCAGATCTGCCATGATGACCGCCAGGAGCGGGCCTCGATACCCTCATCATCCGGTTAAACAGGGCAGAAAACGGGATTACCAGTCTGAACGACGTCCTCGGAAGCCTCGACCTTCCAAAGCACCCAACCACTCCCGAAGTCCAATATCGACACGGAAAGTGGTGTCATCGTTGGGACCCGCATCGACATCGAGGGCAAAGCCGAGTCTGAAGGTGCGAAAGTTGCGTCCCAACTCCCACCATTGGCCCAGAACTTCTTCTCCATCCAGGTCATATTCCACAAACAGACCGAGATCCCACAGAGGAGAGGCCACAAAGCGCCCCCCTGCCAGCAGGGTTTCCTGATATGCAGGACGGTCTCTCCATGAAAACTCCAAAAGACCCTGATCCATCTGCAGCCAACGCAATCCGAAATTTTCCCCCTGATTGACGCCCAAACCCAAATCGTACCGGCTCTCTCCGAAAACACTCCAGCCTCCCGCAGCATGCAGGACCAACTCGGAAAAGAGATCCCCCCATGCCTCCCCCGAATTGTCGCGGTCCGCTTCGGGATAATACAAGGCATCGATCCGCATTTCGGCGATGCTTCGGGTGCCCATTCGGTAAAGACGCTCACGGTCACTTCGGTACTGTCGTGTCTGCAGTCGATGTCCCATCGACAGGGTCACCACTTCGCGATTTCCCAATCCATCCACAGGATCGAAAGAATATGGAACAGAAGCCGCATCGAGAGAGCTGTCAAAAAGGCCTGAATAGTTTCCACGAAAATCCACCACATGACGTAACCCATCGAGACCCAGGTCTGCATGACGGACATCAAAAACCCGCGAGAATCGAGTCGCAGCGGTCAGACCGGCAGAAAGAATCGAACGATCCTCTTCTTCCAGATTCGAGGACGTCCATTGGGTCCAGCGAACTCCTGCGGAGGGGATGACATTCAGCCAGCGATTGGCCACAATTGGTCGGCTGAGATCACTCCGAATATCGAGCCTGCGAGTCTCCCCAGGCAAGGTCAGCGAACCCGCACCGGGCACCTGCTCCAGATCCGCAAAAACAAAATCCGAATCGATGCGAAACCCTCCCATAAATGGCTTATCGAGTGCTCTCAGGGACAACTCCGGGGAACGTTCCAGCTGATCCTCGAAATCCTCATAGATGCCATCGAAACGCAAGCTTCCTGCGAGGTCTTCACCCATCTCCTGACGAATCGAAAAGAAATTCTGCGGTCGCTTGACGGATCGGGCTTCCACGCGGAAGAACTCATTGACGAATCCAGGGTCACTCGCAGATGACCATTCGGCATCGAACCAGGTCCCTGAAGTCAGCCTTGCCTGAACAAAAGCACGTCCGCGATATCGATCTTTTTCGGTGATCGGTGTTCCATCGCTATCCTCAGTCGCTTCATCTGAGATTTGCCAGAAAGAGCCATAGCCATAGAGATCAAGGCGGCCATCCGGATCCGCTGACCAGCGCAACGGATCACGTCCCCATTCGAAATCGAGTCCATAACCGGTTCCGCGCTTGGAGAGAGAATCGACTCTTGGTGTCAGATCGATCTCGTCTTCAAATCTCTCGGGCAGAAGGAAATCGCCGTTCCAACCGGTATCGATTCTCGACCCAAATCGCGACGAATCAGAGATTCTCAAGTTGCGCAAAGGGAAAGAGCGTCCCCAGCGACTATCCCATTTGGTCGAAGGGAAATATGCCACAGGAGCACCACCGAGCTCCAGACGCGCACCCTCCATCGACAGGAAGTAACCTCCGGGGCCTTCTTCATTAGCGCGCTGTTCAATTTCTTCTCGACGAACAGCCGTTCCACTGTCAGCGACAAGTGCCCACTCAGGATCGTCGAGCAAATCGGTCGTAAAGACGATGTTCGATCCACTGAATCCATTAAAGTCATCCACCTCAAGAAGTTGGGCCGCAATCCCCAGACTTGAGCTGGAAGACTCGGAGGTTTCCAGATCAGAGACGCCTCCAACCCAAGACTCCGCCATTCGACGCGCTCTTCTGGGATCATCTTTCGGAAGAGTCCTGAGCATCTCCAACAGCTCTGTCGTTATCCGGATCCTGGCTTCTGAGAGAACCATCTTCCGAGCATCGACTTCATAAAACACAGATTCGGCTTGGAAGGTCTGCCCTCCCCGATCGAGAAGTACTCCACCGAGAGCCAAAACTCTGGGGCGAATCGGTCCTGACTCAGGATCGACTCCGTCGACATAGACCCCGACCGCATCAGCGCGTAGAGAAAAGCCGCGGCCCTCCAGCAAGACATTACCAAGGACCACCAAAGATCGACCCCCACCATCCGTGGAAATATCGGCCTCAAGGCGATCGTAAAAGATCTGAAGATCTTCATCGGTCCCCAAGAGTCCCAGGGTCGTTTGAGCTTCTGAGGAAGAAGTAAAGATGGCGAATACGAGCCCAAAGATGAGCGGCACCCAGAGGACTGAATGCTGATTCCGAAATGTGCCTGAAAACTGCACCGGAAATCCCCCGATCTCCAACCCTGACAGCCCTGCTCCCGAAGACTCCGGGATTCAGGTTCACGGTAGACCGTCTGGGGAAAGGCATCCACAACTTCCGCCGAGACAGCTCATGAGTCAAAGAATCATTTGTCGGCTTGGATTCTCACTTGAAGAAGGAAGTTGATCAGCAGATTTTCAATCGTCGCTTCGTTGTCAGAGCTGCTTTGTTTTCCAAAATGTGAAAGCACATGGATCACCCGACCTTTTTTCACCGGGAATGTCACCGCTACAGCACCTTCTCCACACTCTTTTCGCAACTCTTCACTGTCGATCAAGACCTGGACTTTCTTCGACTGGATATCCATTGACGGACTCTCCTTGTCGATTTTCCACCGATGTTCGACCAGCCGGATGTCGGGATCTTCGATCTCTTCGGGCGCATCGAGATCACTGTTCCCGACACCGGTCTTCCCCCGGTCCAAATCTACATCGCCAGGGTCATCCTCCTGAGCAGGGTCGTATTTCGCATCGTCATCGTCGTCTTCATCGTCAAGGTCGTACTTCTTGCGTCGCAGGGCGCTCATATCCACAGGGGGGACAAAAACTCCCCGCAGCAGGGGATGCGAAGTCATGCCTTTCTCAGGAGTGATTCCAAAGTCCCCTCCGTCCAGAGCGGATCCTGATCTCAAGTACCTGCTGAATCCAATTTCAAGAACCTCAATCAAGCACCAATCCTCAGTAAAGAGATATCCGCCAGTTTCAACATAACGAACAATCTTGTCGACGGCATCCTTGTTCATCTTGAACTGGACTTCGTCATGAGCCCCTTCACCGACACAGCGGTGCATCCGGTTTCCGGTGTACTCTCCCGGTTTGTGATCAGGGTTTTGGCAAAACTTGTGGATATGGCTGCAATTGATGAAGACCGCCGCGACACCTTTGAAACTGAAGGAAGATTTCTCAACTTCACCCTTTTCGATCACCGTATGCGGAATCGAAATTCTCTCAAGAACATGCTCAATATGGTCATAGTTAGTATCAAAGCCATTTTTCGCCCTCGGTCCCTTGATCACGAGAACTTTTCCGGGCGGCAAGTCTTCCAAACCAAGGAATTGACGCGCACGAACGGGATCCAATGGCCGAGCGAGTCCCGTTGTCGATTCGTGACTTTCCGCATCTTCACGAATCACTTTCAAACCCTGGCTTCGCTCTCTCTCCCACCAGCCCTTCCAGTTAATCAGACTGTCGCCCAACTGCTGCATCGTCAGGGCCTCAAGCGCAGAGATCAGAGAACGCTTCAATTCTGTAGAAGGTCTCTTCCCACCCTTCTCTTTCGCATCTTCACGAGCAAGTATCGGCATCAGAACATCGATCGTTCGCCTGACTGGAACCTCAGCGGCAATATCCACGGCCATCATCTGCATATCCATCGGGCAAAATTCGAAGACTCGACGAATCACCCGGTTGACATATTTGCTGCGTGATTTCCGCAAGGCATTCAATAAATCACGGGCTACCGGCTTCGATTTGTAACGAACAACAAACTCACCCATTTCGGTAAATGCATCCGCCCCTTTGAATCCAGCCACTCCTTGGAGAAGAAACCAGTAGATGTCATCGGCCTGACTTTTCGAAAGACTCGATGCGGTACTCAAGATGGCAGCGGTCGCATTACGACCGGGCATGCGACCCAAAGTTCTCAATACTTCTGCAAGAGCTGAGGCATCTCCGGACATCGCCGCCTGTTGCACCAATTTACGAAGGTCTTTCGCAGAAGGCTCTCCCTTTTCATCCTCGTCAGCCGAAACCGCGCTCGATGAGCGAAGGATCAACTCCCGTTGGTCCGTACCGGCAACTTCTGTGAAAAGCTCTTGAGCAGAGATCACAGGAACATTTAGGAAAAGGATCAATAGCAGGCAAAAGCTCCAAAGAGTTTTCTGTCCAGAGAGAGGATTTTTCCTGGTGAAGAATTTGGTCATTGACATCCCTGTCGATCTTTACGAATTGCTGCGGAGCCATGTCTTCAAAAACAATATGGATCGCTTTGAAGGAACTCTCAGTATTTGTCTAGCTCTCAGTATTTGCTTAGCGATCAATTTCCAAGTGACTCAAATCACTCAATTTCAACGTGACTCAAATCACAGTGTCCCGGATCGAATCACATTGCCCCGGATCGAATCACAGTGCCCCCGATCGAATCACAGTGCCCCGGACGATAGCCCGTTCCCCGGACACCCGCTGTACGAACAGACTTCATTCTAACCGCAGAAATCGACGAAGGCAGTACCTAACTCAAGCCCTCAACGAAGAGCAGAGTTCATGGAACTCGGGATTGTGAAGATCTTCTATTCACCAGAGATGGAGAAAGATCTCCCGACTAGGGAGACTCCGCCAGCAGGCGCAGGGCGACCTGCGAAATCACTGAATCATCGCGGAAGGTCGGGTCAAGTTTATACCACGCCAGTTGTCCCTTGCGATCGATCGCCACCATCGTCGCTCCACCTACCGGACAGTTGTATTGTCCAAAATTCGGCGAGCCAGCCGCGAGATCCAACCCAGCCGGATACGCCAATCCCATTCGACTGCATTGGCTCATCAATCGATCGATTTGTTGCTGTCGGTCGGTCTTCCCCTTGCTTGAAGCAATCCAACCCACCCGCAAGCCATCATTTCCATGGGTCATATAGAGCTTTTGGAGATTCTCAAGAGTCTCGAAGTAACGGGGATTTTCGTAAGGAGCGAACAGTAACAGCAGCACATTGCCCTGTTCCTGCGCGGGGTCAAAGGGGACTCCTCCAACCCAATCTTCCCCCAACGAAATCGCCGGCGCAGGTTTTCCAGCAAACCTAAGCAAGCTATCGAGGACTCGTTCAGTTCTCTTTGCGTAGATCTGCCCAACCTGTGAGGCCTGTTGAGCGTTGATCAGCTCGGTCAAGATTTCCATCTCGCGAGTAAAGCTAGCCGCTGCAGATTTATAATTACCCAGGGCAAACTCCAGAAACCCGATGGAGAAGTTCACTTCTTCGTAATAGCGCTGAAAATCTTTTCGACAACGGTCACTGATCTCCACTGTTTTTTCCCCAAATACGAGGGGATCACCCCGATGGGCATTCTCGATGATGCCCTCGATGGATTTCCACCAGCGCAGGCAGTCCACGAGACGCCCTGCCTCCTGTAACGCCTTGGCCTTCAATCGCAACACATGGGGCAAGAGATCCGAATCGGTATGGTGCTCCAGAAATGTATCCGCTGTCACGGTCGCACCCTTGTGATCCCGGTCGCGGATTTGAGCATTCAAAAGTGCTGTCAGAACAACATCCCGATCTTCAGCATCAGGGCACCCATCAAGGATTCTTTTGTACTCATTGATGCAACGGGGGTACTGCTGACCATGCCAAAAGGCGTCTGCTTTCAGGCGAACCAACTCACAGGGAGTGCCAGCTTCCTCCCCGATCTTCGCAAGCTCTCCATCAAGGAGAGTATGAATTCGATCGAAGTAATTTTGCTTGAGAGTCGCGGTCCATGCCGCTGGTGCATCTTGCCCGTTTCGTTCTTTAAAAAGTCGACCGCTATCGATGAAGTGACGATTGCAGTTCATCAAATAGATGCGACAAACAGCGGGGATCACCTTCGAGATACTTTTTCCATCAGGGTAGTCACGGAAGTAACCTTCCCCACGAAGAAGAATCTCATCCGTCAATTTTTGAATCTCACCAATCGACATTCCTTTGGGTTCTCGGACGTCTTCCGGCATACGACCGACGGCATCCAGAATCCACTTCGATTCTTTCTCCTCGTAGAGTCTTCGAGTCAAAGCTTCCTTGACTTCCGACCCGTCCTGGACTTCCGATCCGACCTGAACACTCTCCAGCCCGAGAGCCGCTGCCCCCTGTTGCCCTAGAAACAGATGCAGGCCAGCAGTTCCCAAAAACAGAAACAGACCCAAGAGAGTCCTCTGAATGAAAACAAAGCAAAATTGACGGGTCTCCCAGGATCGTGGACTCATCGGTTCGGCACCTCTCTGATCATGATCGGCAACAATGCACAGGGTGACAGTCGAGCTCGTTACTCGACTGCTTATCCCCACAAGGAGGATATCCAGATTTGGAAAAAAGTGCCAATCTCACCCTCCCAGTACCGGCAAGGGTGACCTGTTCGGAAGGAATATTCCCGGACCATAAGCAGTACAGGAGAGGGTTTGCCTACTGGGGAAACACCTGAAGATCAATCTCGACATCCTCGGGGGCCATGAGTTGGACCGACACGGGTGCTCCATTCGACAGTTGTCGAATCCCCAAGCCGGATGATGCTCCCCCGTCACCAGCAGGGATACCAATGGCGAATTCACCGGTCGGGAAGGGACCAAAACGGAAGAATCCCTCCCGGTTCGTCGACAGTGTCCCCTCGTACTCCCTGCCCGTTTCATCGACACCGGTACAGATCAGTGGCTGACGGGCGGCGACTTCTCCAGCGGCCAAGTAAACCGTTCCAGAGATGTAGCCTCCACGAATCAACACATATCGCTGCACTTCAGATCTCGTTGAGATCCCCACATCCACCAGTTCACGCTTTGGCAGGTACCCAAATTTCGAGAGACGCAATCGGTGAGGGCCCTCTTCCAGACCACCGATGGACAACTCGCCATTGGAATCGGTATCCAACCGCCTCGATGTCGGCAGGCTGACCCACTCCCCCCGATTTCGTTGTCGATCCTTGCGAACATCCGGTCTCACCCGAACTCCATCGAGAGGAAGGCCGTTTTCATTGGTGACCTGAAGATAGATCCGCTCCCCTCTTTGAAGAGGGAATTCCACCACTTCC
>NZJA01000072.1 GCA_002691835.1 Planctomycetota bacterium | reverse complement strand
CGAATCAACTACGTCGATGAGGGTGAAGGCCCAACCATCGTCTGCGTGCATGGAAATCCCACTTGGTCGTTCCATTTCCGTCACATGATTCGTGGGCTCTCTACGATGAACAGGGTGATCGCCATCGATCATGTCGGTTGTGGTCTCTCCGACCGACCTTCACCAGATCAATACGGTTATCGTCTCGCAGATCGTATCGATGATCTTGAAGGCTTACTGGATCACTTGGGTATCGAAGAAAATGCCACCCTTCTCGCACACGACTGGGGAGGGGCTATCGGCTTTGGTGCAGCCGGTCGTAATCCGGATCGCTTCAGCCATCTCGTCGCAGTAAACACTGCTGCATTTCCGCTCCAACCCGGAATGTCTTTCCCGCCAATTTTGGGACCGGCAAGAGGCCCTCTCGGAAAATGGCTCATTTGCCAACTGAACACTTTCCTATTAGGGACTCTCTTTATCGGGGTGAAGTCGAGAAAGCTTTCACGGGCAGAAAAAGCTGGCTACAAATCTCCCTACAAGACCTCTCAAGATCGACTCGCAATTCATCGATTTGTCGAGGATATCCCTGTCAGTCCTGCTGATCCGTCTTGGGAAACTCTTCTCAAAGTGGAAAATGATCTGACAAATTTGAAGCACCTCCCCTTACTGCTTCTTTGGGGTGAAAAAGACCCCGTCTTCAATACGGATTTCCGAGATCATTGGCAAAAGCTCTGGCCAGAAGCACAAGTTCACAGTTGGCCAGATGCAGGACATCTCCTGCTAGATGAGTTTCCTGAAAAAATCCTGCCAATCATTCGGCAGTTCAGAAACAGAAATCGAGTTCGTGGGAGATTGGTTTGAGTCCCGTGACCAGAATGGGGCAGGCGCAGGCAGGTGTTGATCGACGCCTGCGAAATCATGCCCAAAATGCACCCGATCAGATCGCGATACGTGAATTTCATCACGGACGCTGCGAAGAGCGAACCTTTGCCGAATTAGACGCCTTGGTAGATCGAACCTGCCATGCACTGTTGCTTCGTGGAATCCGTCGCGGAATGCGGACCGTCTTGATGGTTCCACCGGGCCGTGAATTTCTGGCTTGTACGTTTGCCCTATTACGAATTGGTGCTCCTCCCGTTCTCGTCGACCCGGGACTCGGAATCTCAGGATTGAAATCATGTCTAAATCGGGCTGCCCCCGAAGCGTTTGTCGGTATCGGTAAAGCTCACTGGGCCAGAGTACTCCTTGGTTGGGGACGACGAACGATCCGCTATCGCTTTGGTGTCGGAAAAGGACCATTTCCGCCAGGGACGTGGAGCCTGGATTCGCTACGAAAAGAGATTCCTCAACAGATTCCATATGAGGGCCCCGTTCTGGGAACTGATGAAATGGCTGCAGTTCTATTTACATCCGGGAGCACGGGGCCTGCAAAAGGAGCGATCGCACACCATGGGCAACTCGAAGCGCAGGTGGATTCACTCGCAGAGTGTCACCAGCTTCAGGCTGGTGAAGTAGATCTACCGACATTTCCCCTGTTCGGACTCTTTGGAGTCGCAATGGGCATGACTTCCACTGTTCCCGTCATGGATTTCACGCGTCCTGCCCAAGCTGACCCTGTTCATCTCATTGACCTGATCGAACGATATCAGGTCACAAATCTGTTTGCTTCACCCGCTCTTCTTGGTTCTCTTTCCAACTATCTTGAAAAATCCGGAGTCATTCTCAAGGGCCTGCGCAGAGTCATCAGTGCTGGAGCTCCAGCACGCCATGGAGCTATTGAAACTCTCGCAAACCACCTTGCTGTTGAAACCCGGATCGAAACACCCTATGGAGCGACCGAAGGGCTGCCGCTCTGTCATGTAGATCATCACGAAATTCTTGAGACTCACGAATCCACATCCGCTGGGTTGGGAGTTTGTTTGGGAAAGAAGGTTTCAGGTATCGACCTGAAAATCGTCGAGCCCGGCGGGCGGCCCGTGGGGAAATCATTGCCAGACGAGTCCGTTGGAGAAATCTGGGTATCTGGTCCGACAGTCAGTCGCAGCTACCTGTTTGATCCAACAGCCAATGAAGAGCACAAATTTATTGACTCAACTGGTGAAACCTGGCACCGCACCGGAGATATCGGATTGCGAGACAAAGAGCAGAAAATTTGGTTCCGAGGAAGGGCTAGCCAAAGAGTCATCACTCCTTCAGGCCCCCTCGATACCGTTGCGATCGAAAGAATCTTTGAAAACCATCCCGGAGTTTTCAGGACAGCGTTGGTGGGCGTGGGTTCACCCGGACATCAAAGAGCGATTCTTTGTGTTGAACCGCAAGAGGAAACAGATCTTTCCCCTGCACAAATTCAAAACGATCTCCTTAAACAGGCTCAAAGTCTTACCATGACACGTGAAATCAAACATGTTGTTGTCACGGGACCTTTCCCTGTCGATATCCGCCATAACGCAAAAATCCAGCGCGAGGCCCTCGCGACTCTCATTGGCAGGCATCTCTCATGAAATGCCTCATTACTGGAGCTGGTGGATTCATCGGAGGGCAGATTACACGTCGTCTTCTGGAGGAAGGACATCAAGTCGTCACCTACCAGAGAGGTAAATACCCAAATCTATTGCAGCTCGAAGGAACTCACCTTCAAGGAAGCATCGATCAGTTAGGTCCATTGTCAGACGCTATGAAAGGTGTGGATACTGTCTTTCATGTTGCTGCCCTAGCGGCCATCTCCGGCCCCACCGATGACTTTCACAATGCCAACGTCGAAGGAACTCGCAATATCATTCAGGCCTGTCGTCAAAATAAAGTCCCGAGACTCGTTTTTACTTCATCTCCCAGTGTCGTCTTCTCAGGACGCGATCAGAATGGGATCGATGAGTCTGAGCCTTATCCCGATAGTTATCTGGCTGATTATCCAAGAACAAAAGCCATCGCTGAATCAGAAGTACTAGACGCCAATTCCAGTGAACTGGCCACCATCTCTATTCGACCGCATCTCGTTTGGGGACCCGGAGACCGGCATCTGTACCCGAGAATCGTCGAACGAGCCAAAAATGGAAAACTGAAACTCGTCCATCGGAATGGAATGAAGATTGATGCCTGCTACATCGATAATGCTGTAGACGCACATCTCTGTGCCATGGAAAGCCTCCGAACAAATCCGAATTGTCGTGGAAAAGCTTATTTCATCTCAAATGAAGAACCGACGCCTCCCGAAGAACTGATCAATCAGTTTCTCGACTGTGCCGGGATTTCCCCGATTCGACCTTCGATTCCACCTTCCCTCGCATATGCCGCTGGTTGGATTATTGAAGCTCTGTACAGAACTCCCTTTTTTAGTGGAGAACCACCAGTGACACGATTTGTTGTTCATCAACAGGCAACCAGTCACTGGTTTGATCTCACAGCTGCAAAACGGGACCTTGGTTGGAATCCAAAAATCTCGACTGCAGAAGGTCTGAAACGACTTAAAGACTATCACTCGGGCCAGTCGTCTATTGCCGAATCCATTTCGTCATGAACTCGCAAGCCAATGACAACACAGACATGGCCCCCGATATCACACACCTTGATATTTGGAAATTCACTCTTAATGGAAACCCTCGGGATCCCCGTGCCCATCTAAAAGATTTGGCGCAAGATGAACGACAAAGAATCGATCAGGGGATTTTCCCTGAACTCGGCGAACGTGCGACTCGTTCGAGATTAGGAATGCGTTGGATCCTGGCGACCTATTTAAATTGTTCAGCTGTAGAAGTTCCATTGGTCATTGGACCCCATGGAAAACCTGAGCTCTCTACTGATTTCAAAATCAGTCCACAATTGTATTTCAACCTCAGTCATTGTGGAGACTATGCTCTTCTCGCCGTTTCCAGAAAATCTCCAGTCGGAGTCGATCTGGAAAGGATTCGGGAAGAATCACCCATCGAAGATTTGGCAGAGAGATGCTTTGCAGTCGAAGAGCGAAAGAAATGGCTCTCGGTTCCAGAGAAGCAGCGAAGAACTTCCTTTTTTCATTTATGGGTTCAAAAGGAAGCCATGGTTAAAGCCCATGGAGCTGGAATGACACTGCCACTCAGATTTTTTTCAGGGATCGCCGATCCCTTGCAACATGGGGGAAACATCACCTCAGAGCTACCGGAGATCGGGAAAGACCTTTGGTTCTTTCATGCGGCCCCTGCTGGCGAAGACATGAGGTCAGCGATTGTTTTCCAAGGCTCAGAGACCACACTGATCGAAAGAAACCCCCAAGAGGTCGGTCTCAGTCAATGGTGATGGTCAGAACCCCGGGGCCCAGTTCAACCTGGCTCACGGAGTCGAATCCACCGACCCTGATGAAATAGTGATCCCCCTGATTAACCGGGAAATCACTGATTCGCGAAGTCAGTAGCGGACACGGCTCGCCGAATTCATCGACACCGTCTCCATTACAGGCTTCCTGAACAAGCTGCCCACAAGAACCGCTATAAATCACCATATCTGAATCGAATTCCACATCTTCCGTACAGAGCGAAAATGAAGCGACACCAGAAACTGGTGCAGTGAAATCAAGCCAGATATCTGCGTACATTTGACCGAGGAAGGTCGATTCACACCCTGTGTTGTCATAAGCATCGGAGGAATCAGTCATCAAGCTCGTATCAAACTCATTCCCACCAATAGTGACTGTTAGAGCACTAATACATTCGTCCCCAGGAAATCCACTCCCACAAGTAACGTCATCACAACCAGCATCACAGCCTAAAGAGTCTGGAGTCGGGTCGAGTCCGGCTAGCGGAAATGGGGCTTCAGGTGCCCCTCCCCCTGTAAACAGGAAATCCAAAAGATTCACCGCATCGGAAAGGTCTAGAGATCCATCATCATTGAAATCAGCGGCTGATGCACATGGCATATCACCGAAAACAAACAGGTACTGAAGGGTCGTCACTGGGTCGACCAGATTCAGTTCTCCGTCGCTGTCAACATCTCCGCGAATGAATAACACATCAGGAATCGGCAGAAAAAGCTCGCATACTTCAGACTCAGCGCTGATTCCAGATAAAGTGCTCCTTAAACTGTATTGCAGAGTAGTTCCTGGTATGGGGTTTTGATCGATAAAACTATTGGCTGTCGCATCCAAGACTGATAAAACTTCGCCCTGGCGTAACACTTCGACCTGATCATAGGGAAGTAGATTCTCCCATGTGAGCAGGACAGTTGCCCCGTTCTGTTCACAGCTGAATGTACTAGGGGTTTCCAAATCTCCATCGATCGTTGCAATACAATTTACTTCCGGTGATTCCAGAGAACCCGAAATACCTATGATGCGATATGCTCGTTCAGTTCCAAGGACTCCATCTGGATCTTCGAAACTCAGAACTCCACCCGGAAGCTGGGCAATGAAATTGCCATCTCGATGAATCTCTATCTGAGAATAAGCCACCGGTTCGAGCCACGACAGATAAACCGTCTGATCTACCTCCCCGCAGTTCAGATCCGTGGGACGAGGAAGATTACTGACCGATAGGTCAACCACCGAAGTACTGGTTGGCAAGACCATTCCTTGAGAGTCGGTTGCAATGGACCCAATCCAACCACAAGAAAGATCCGGATCAGGAGTCGAGATTTGAGTCGTTCCATTGTTGGAACTACCAACGACGCGAAATTCCATCCGAACAAGGGGAACCGCATCTGCTGAAATTGATTCCGTGAGAATTAGCCCTAAACTCAGGGCCTCTAATCCCGTTCCATCCCACCATGAAGAACAACCCTGGTCTCCACCGAGCCCCGCTGGCGGAGGTGCATTCCAAATCAGAATTTCTGGAACAGGGGAGCCTTCAAGGTCACCGGTCAATTCCACATTCAGTAGCTGGAGATACTCAGAATCCCAAGAAATGGCATGCTGAAGACCGCGCACCGAAAGGCCGGCTGAGTTCAAGAGAACGAGATCGGCGACAAAAGTCTCACCGGGAGAATAAGTCGTCGAAGAAACATTCAATTCCAGCTCGATCTGTTGACCTGATAGCGTAGTCGCTCCCAATGTCAGTAACAAAGAGCAGAAGATGGCCAACTTCTGGTGAACAAACTGGGCGTTTTTGGAATGAAGCATCAGAATCTCCTCCGAATCTTCCTTGATTCAATAATTCAAGGATATCACCGAAGGCTAAAATTCTTCATTCCTAATGACCGGAAAGCAGATATCAGGTCAGAGTGTTGAGAGCAGCTCCCGCCCAAAACCACTTCACCTGACTTTCACTACAAGTATGACTGCAAGTGGCTCGATCCTCAGAACCATCTTCATGTCTGAAAACAGCCGTTATAGTGCTTCCTGGTGCCAATTGATCTAATCCCTCAATGGTGACCACGTCACCTTTGAGAACCTTGTCATAATCGGCAGGATCACTAAATCGAAGCGGTAAAATTCCCTGCTTCTTAAGGTTAGTTTCGTGGATCCGCGCAAATGATCTCACGATCACTGCACCGCAGCCCATGAATCTCGGGCACATCGCAGCGTGCTCTCGACTGGAACCTTCCCCGTAATTTTCATCACCGACCACAGTCCAGAAACGTCCGGAATCCCTCAAGCCTGAGGCGATCTCGTGAAGGGGCTTGCTCGCTCCGCTTTGCGGATCTTCGCCCAAGCCAGGACTATCGTGGAAAGCATTCACCGCACCCAGGAACATATTTCGCGAAATATTTTCCAAGTGACCTCTGAACTTTAACCAAGGCCCCGCAGGAGAAATATGATCGGTCGTGCACTTCCCCTTCGCCTTGAAAAGCAACGGCATCTCAATGAGCTGAGCCGACTCACGAGGGAGAAATGGCTTCAACAATTGCAATCGTTCGCTATCTTCCGCAACGTCGACAACAACAGAAGTTCCGTCTTCAGGCGGATTCACAAAACCTTCCGTATCAACGACGAAACCTTGATCTGGAAGACTGTCGCCTTCCGGTGTGGGAAGTTTAATCTCTTTGCCATCGGGAGTCGTGATCAGATCGGTTAACGGGTTGAAATCAAGAGACCCTGCAATTGCAAAAGCAGTCACCAAATCTGGACTGGCAATAAATGATAAGGTCTGCGCATTTCCATCATTCCTGCCAGGGAAGTTCCTGTTGAAGGAACTCACGATACTGTTAGAGGTTCCCTTCTCCATGTCATCGCGCTGCCACTGCCCGATACAAGGACCACAAGCATTCGCGAGGACTGTTCCTCCCAAATTTTCAAAAATCCCGGCCTGACCGTCCCTCTCCACTGTTTTAAACACCTGAGTAGATCCTGGAGAAACAAGGAACTGGCTCTTGGCCTTAAGACCCATTTTGACCGCTTCGTCAGCGACAGAGGACGCACGATCCATGTCTTCGTATGAGGAATTCGTACAGGAACCAATCAATGCGGCACTGATCTCCAAGGGCCAGCCATTTTCCTTCGCCTCAGCACCCAAATCAGAAATTGGTCTTGCTCTATCTGGTGAATGTGGACCGACGACGTGGGGTTCCAAAGTATCTAAGTCTATCTCAAGAACCTGGTCATAAAATTGGCTCGGGTTTTCTTCAACTTCAGGATCAGGAACAAGTAAATCAGCATGTTCTCTGGCCAAAGCTGCAAGAGCAGCCCTATCTGTAGACTCTAAGTATTGAGCCATCGCTTCATCAAAAGGAAAGACCGAACAGGTTGCACCGATCTCCGCACCCATATTTGTAATGGTTGCTTTACCAGTGCACGAAATCGAGCGTGCTCCATCACCGATGTATTCGACGATAGCTCCGGTGCCACCTTTTACCGTCAATTCTCCCGCAACTTTTAAGATCACGTCTTTTGCAGAAGTCCAACCATTCAGCTCACCTTTGAGATGAACAGCGATCGCACCCGGCCAACGAACATTCCACGGAAGGCCGGCCATGACGTCGACCGCATCGGCACCTCCCACTCCAACTGCCAACATACCCAGTCCACCCGCGTTAGGAGTGTGACTATCAGTCCCGATCATCAATCCACCTGGAAATGCATAATTTTCAAGAACCACCTGATGAATGATGCCTGAACCCGGTTTCCAGAAACCAATCCCATATTTCTCAGAGGAAGATCTTAGGAATCGATATACTTCAGCATTCACTTCTTCTGCAGCAGCGAGATCTGCTTGAGCTTCATGGCGAGCCTGAATCAAATGATCGCAGTGAACAGTTGAAGGGACTTGGACATGGTCCAGTCCAGCCTGCATGAACTGCAAGATCGCCATTTGGGCAGTGGCATCCTGCATTGCAACTCGGTCAGGGCGTAAGTCACAATAGTTCATGCTGCGCTCAGGAACCGAATCGAAATCTTCTTTTTCGACTTCCAGATGGGCACACAGGATCTTCTCAGCAAGAGTCAAACCCCTGCCCAATATCTGGCGTGCTCGTTCATGGCGTTGAAGCGATTTCTCGTAAAGCCCACGAATCGTGTCGATTTCAATCATTTGCTGGCTCCTGTCCCACTTGAGACTCTCTCCACAGCGGGTATCATTCAATACTCGGAAGTCCGTCTATTCAATCGACAAGATCGTATCCCATGATCTGTATACACGGGAGTGATTCCGGACTGCGAATTGTTGACAAAATGCCCGCCTCCAGATTTAGGGAGCCACGATGTTGGCTTCAGAGATTCCGGTGCAGGGAAAGAGGTCACATGAATCAATCACCTCAACAAGACGGCATTCAACATGCCCTCATTTTGAGTAGCAACCACCGGCACAGGCTTCCCCTAACCGGGTGGCTTGGTGTATTTCTGTCTTTGTGGATCGGAGGATCGATCCAGGCACAATCGACGACGATAGGTGTTGGTTCTCTGACGGCACAACCTGGTCAAGAAGTAGCCATCCCCATCATTGGAGACTGGTCAGGGACGATTGCTGGATTCAGTTTCTCAATCGGCTTTTCCGGGCCAACCCCGTTCCCAATCAATGATATGCTGATCGATGTGGAAGGAACTTTGGCAGGAGCCATCACAGCAGAATATGTCCAAGAACAAATTGACTATTCCGCAGGAACCATCATATGCGGAGTTCTCTTTGATGCTCTCCCACCATTTAACGGTCAAACCTTACCTTCATTGGGCTATCCACAGGAAATCTCATTTCTCAGAGGCACGACTCTAGCGACAGCAACACCATCGGTCATTGAGTTTGTTCCACAGGACGGCTTCGGAACCCCCCCCATCAGTAATATGCTCGTCTTTGGCACTTCTTCAGTAGCTGTAGATACGCTTTTACCGGGATCTCTGGAAATCGTTATTCCGCCGGAGCCGGAATTGTTTATCCGTGGGGATGTCAATATGGATGCCATGGTGGATCTCGCTGATGTGATCTACCACCTGGATTACACATTCCTTTCTGGCCCCCTACCTGAATGTATGGACTCAGGAGATGCCAACGATGACGGTATTTCCGATGTCTCAGACGCCATCTTTCTTCTGTATTGGTTTTTCCTCGACGGTCCTGGGCCTTGGTTTCCGTTCCCTAACCCCGGAGAAGATTTAACCAGCGACAATCTCGATTGCGCTCAGGGGCTCTAGACGGATAGCTTTTACCCCGAAATTCAAAGAAGCCCCGTCATGCAAAGACATGACGGGGCTTCTTTTTTTTCATTTTCTGATTAACTCAAATCACGAAACAGATCCAGGAACCGATCCTCGTATTGCTGGAAAATTCCCAATCGATCAAGCTCAGCTTTCAGAAGCGGTGTTTGACTACGGTCAAACTTGGCTCTGTTAAAAAACTGTTCAACTTCTTCAATTTCTTTTGCGGTAACTTCCGCCATACCATCGCTTGAATCAGTCGAACTGACGAAACCTGAAGAGAAATCTTCAATCTCATTCCAGACATTATCGTCCTTTTTAGAAAATGAATCTCTGAAGGAAACCATTCTCTCCTCGAGTGCCGATATTTGACCGTCCAGATGGTCAAAGTTGAGTCTAATAGACATGAGGGAGCAGAAGCTTTTCAATAACGCTCGAGTTGTTTTTGGATTTGGAGTGTGAAGTCCCCAAACTGGAATCTCCGAGACTAAACAGACCCCCTTCACGCCCAATTCCTGAGCGGCGATCATCATTAATCCATTCAAACCAACGAGTCTATCAGATCGAAGCGGTGGAATGCCTGAAGTTGCGAGGCCCTCTCCCAAATGATAATCAGTGGTGCCAAATCGAACGACAGGTTCATCCTCTGGCTCAAGCATTCCGGATGTTGCCGCGAAAGAGACCACTGTCTCTATACCAAATTTTGACATGGCTAGTCGTATCACAGAGCGAGCCAAGTCCATTGGTTTATCAAGCGCTTGAGTATCAGGAATAAACAATATCATTTCAGATGAGGAAGCTAATTTCACTCTTTGAAACACCAGCTTTGGAAGATCTCCTTGGAAAATTAATCCATTCTTCACCTGGATTTCTTCGAAATCAAAATGTGAATCGGGGTTTATCGCTGCCACTGTTTCGGACTGAAGCCCATTAGAGAGGCTTCGAACACAGGAAGATGCAACTCCGCCTAATCCAGGCCACCCGACGACAAGCATGGGAGCACCCGTGAAATGTGCAGAAAACCCGAATTGGTTATTGCTCATTAAGTCCCCTGAATAATCTTGCATAAAATATAAATAAACCCTCAAAGCGTTTTATATCATCGCTAAGAGATAGCTAGATCTTATAATCTCACCAACAGAAGTTCAATTACGTGTGGCTAAAGAATAAATTTTGAGATCATCTGTCACAAATGTCAGTTAAACACATTAACAGTCATATCTCCTGTTAAGCCTCGAATCATACTTACTCAATACTCAAAATTACCAATATTATCCATATTGGAATAACCCATCTTGGCCAAATGGATTCAAGAATCATGGCGACGGGTTCCCTCGCAGATCTCTCTCTAATCGTTTCGTTCATATATTTGTAGAGGCCAAATCCAGAAACGATCGCACTCCACCACCATCTCTCCTGTGAAATCAACGGAGAAGTCCAGCAGTACCAGAGATAACAGCCCCAACAACAAGCGACAGTCAAAATCAGGATCTTCACCAATATCTCCTGACGATATTGATTTAGGCTCGATCGATACTCCCCGTCATAGCCAGAGATCAATTCGGAATAACGCTTCCCAAGGGCTAATGAGAACGCCAATAAAAACCCTGTAGAGAGCAATGTTGCACTCGGAGAAATCTGCGACAACGTACAACCTAAATAGAGTCGCAGCAGGAAGAATGAAGCGAGAAAGAGTGCGTCCAGCCAAGCCAATGACCTAGCCCAAAAAGTATATATTCCATTTCCGCCGAGATAAATCAGAGCCAACAACCATGGCTCGGGGGAGTAGGGTTTCAGGATCCCTGGCAACCCAAGAATCGTCATCCCGATCCCTAGAACAACGATTCCCCACCAAAATGCGACCATTGGCCTGATCACTCCAGCCGCAATAGGTCTTTGGCACTTCAAGGGATGGTGTTGATCTCTGTGACGGTCCTGGATGTCGTTGAAGATATATACTGAGGAGGAAACCAACGAAAATCCGAGGATCCCAAGAATCAGATTCTCTGGGTGAAGATCGACTCCTGAAGCCACAGCAAATGGCAAAGGCAGTAAAATGAACAATCCTTTGATCCAGTGGCGAATTCTCAACAATTCAAGGAGAGGCCTCCATGAATCGTAATTTGGATCCGAATTACTCGAAGTATCAGGAAGACTGGCCAAATTCGGTTTCCCCCATCTCCAAAACCCCCCGCCTCGGTTAAGATCCCCCCATGGAAGCTCCCATGATACCCACTCCGAACAACAGAGATAATTCTGAGCTGGAAGATCTCCTGCAAGAGGCCCGAAATCTCGGGTTCTATTCATTGGGAGTCTCCCGTGCGGGTGTCTCCCCTCATGCTGATCGATTCATGAACTGGATCGACAATGGCATGCATGCCGGCATGGAATGGATGAAAAAGAACACCGAGAGGCGACTCGATCCCACTCTCACACTGGAAGGTGCTCAAAGCATCGTGATGGTCTGCCTACCCTACTCAGACCAACCGGAATTGAACGATTCAGCACCTCGCATAGCCCGTTATGCACGTGGAAGAGACTATCACAAGGTGATGGCTCCCCTTCTTAAGAAATTAAGCCACTACATTTCGGATTCGGGAAAGTGGAAGACTTGGTATTGCGTCGACTCCTCCCCAATTCTTGAAAGAGATTGGGCAGAGATCTCAGGGCTGGGCTGGATCGGAAAAAACGGGCTATTGATCGATCGAGAGATTGGTAGCTGGTTTTTTCTGGGTGGAATCGTGACAGACCGAACATATCCAACAACGACCCCCGTAACGGATCACTGCGGCAGCTGCACCCGTTGCATTGACGCTTGTCCAACTTCTGCCATCGTCAAACCGAGGTCGATTGATGCCAGAAAATGCATCTCATACTGGACCATTGAACACCGAGGAGAGCTTCCTAAAGAGGCCTCCCTGCACGGCTGGCTATTTGGCTGTGACATTTGCCAAGAGGTATGCCCATGGAATAGTCGACCTGCCCGAATCTCGCCAGAAATCCATGAAGACCTCAAACCCCGAAGTGCACCCGAGTCAGCCGAAAAAATATTAGATCTCTCCCACGAGCAATACCTTGAGTTTTTCGCAGGAACCCCTGTCACAAGAACGGGCTTGCAAGGACTGCAACGGAATGCCCAACAACTGATTCGCGAAAAGGGAGATCAGGAGAAAACTACTTGAGAACTCTGTCCTCACCCAGCCAACTCTTCAATACTGCGATGATCACTCATGGATTCCTCGCCGTCATTTCCACTCTTGCACTCTTTCTCATTCGGGGTATCGATTTCTTTAAGATCGATTCATTTACGGCCCTGGTTCTTTCTCTGGCTTTGGGCGCTCTGGCCGGTGTCGGAGTCCAATTCGTTCAGATCGTCGCTCACTGGTTCAGCCCCGCCCTCAGGAAGCTGAGCGAGACTCTGGCGCAACAGTTTGAAGGCTGGAATCTAAAGGAGATTTTCTTCGTCGCCCTGATCTCATCCATTTCAGAAGAGCTGCTCTTCAGGGCACTCCTTCAGCCATACCTGGGTTTGTGGCTCACGAGCCTGATCTTTGGTCTGGCTCATTGGACAGGACTCCGTGAACTTCGAATCTGGGTTTTTGTGGCGATTCTTGGAGGTCTGTTTTTGGGATATCTGGCCGAAAACCCTCACTTTGGTATTCCGGGCTGCGTTGCCGCTCATTTTCTTATCAATCTGACCAGCCTTTGGGTTCTGACCCGTGGGAACCGAAAAGCAAACCCCGCTTCTGATCCTCTGCTGAACCCCCACTGATCCCCCACTGATCCCCCCTTGGGCTTACCCCAATCCCCTTGCGACCCCATTTCCATCTGTCGCCTCCCACCGAGCGCACCGGCCTTGCCCAGCGAACTCGACTGATTGGCCACAGTTAGCCGATATCCCTTATATCAGGCTGGATGCGGCCGGTTGACACCCTTCGGAATAGAATGGATGATGCAGGGAGATCGGGACCATGGTGAGCAGCCACACTTCGGAGGCGAACCAGTATCTTCACCGGCAGGATCTGTCGCGAGATCGCTTCCAATGAGAAGTTTTCAAGAAGTTCTCAAGAAGTTCGCTCACAGACTGCTGACTCATACTTGAAGCGTGTCAGCCGATGACAATGAGGAGAGATTGGGGGAGAAACATGGTTATTAAACGCATCGATCCAGACAAGGCTCATGACCTATTGCAATCGGAGCAGGGATTTCATTATCTCGATGTCCGGATGCCTGAAGAGTTTGTTGAAGGTCACGTCCCCAATTCCACAAACATCCCAATTATGATTCGGGGTGAAGGAGGAGTCGGCTTAAAAATGAATCCCAATTTCGTCAATTGTGTCGAGGACGAATTCCAGTCCGACACAAAGATTATTTTGGGTTGCCAAAAAGGTGGACGCTCTCAAAAAGCCGCCGACCTGCTCTCGGAAAAAGGCTTTAATAATCTTCATGACATGCGGGGTGGATACATCGGCGAAACCGATGTTCTTGGAAACATCACCTTTCCTGGCTGGAACTCCCGTGGATTGCCGACCACCCGAAAGTAGGCCTGGAGAGAGTCGAAGCTGGAGCGACTATTTCGTAGATTTTTGCTGAAGAATCCCTGAAAAAATCCGCCGAGAGACTGCCCCCACTAATCTGCGGGGAGCAAACCTCATCAAAAACAACAGCCCTCGATTCCTGCCCCCTGCAACGACAGTTGCGGAATTTCGAGTGACCCCCTGAACCGCTTCTTTAGCAACATCCTTGGCCGTCATTTGTCCTGCTCGAATATGATCTTCAGAAATACCCGCTGTTTCAAAAAATGAAGTCCGGGTAACTCCAGGTGCTAAAAGTATGACTCTGACGGAGTCTTCTGAAAGCTCCCACCGCAAGCTCTCTGCAAATCGATTTACAAAACCTTTGGTTCCACTGTAGGCAGCCATCCCAGGCCCTCCCACGAAACCGATCAGGGATCCAACAAACAAAATGAACCCCCTCTGTCTCTCCTGCATTGGGCCAAGAAGAGCATGACTCAATTGAATCACTGCCTGGCAGTTCAGAAAGACCATCCGGTTTTGATCCTCGATCGGAAGAGACTCGAATCTTCCACCCAATCCCACTCCAGCATTATTGACAAGCCCATCAATTTTTTCGTCTGCAAGATCATCCAGAAGTTGATCCACTCCAGTCTGAACCGAAAGATCCGCAACATGAAGCTGGCAAGGAACTTCAACGGACCGGGCTGTCTTCTCGAGCCGCGATCGATCTCTACCGGCAAGAATCAGAGATTCGACCCCCTGTTTTGCCAACTGCTGGGCGATCGCAGCACCAATTCCGTCACTGGCCCCCGTCACCAAAACGTTCATTCCAGTTAGATATGAAGACATGCCTTCCCTTCAAATGTATCGCTGGGCCTGTTTGAGGCCCAGATTGCCCAATCCCCAGTCTCTATTGACAAAAAAATCGTAAAATGCGGGAATTGGTGAACCGCCATGAAGGAGTCGCATCAACATGACCACCATCTCGCCTGACATCATGACAACCCTGATGTCAGGAGCCACTATCCTACCGGAGTGGTTGGACGGTTCCAGATCCCTGCACAACCTTCAGGTTTTCTGGCAACAGTGCAATTGGATCGATGTCGTGATCCTTCTGGGTATGCTCGCTGGACTCTTCATGGGAGCCGGCCTCGGATTTTTTCGCTCAACAGCCCTGTTGTTCGGTTCGACAACAGGTGCCTTCATGGCATTTCAGTTTTCCAACACCCTGTCACAAATACCGCTTTTTAGTTCGGTAGTCAGTGAAGTGGGTCCTCTCGGAGCTCAGATACTTGCTGGATTGTCAATTTTCATCGGCTCCATCATCTCAACGATGCTGATCACACGCTATTTCAGAAGCTACTTTGATCGGACCTTGCAGACCTGTGATGGAGTCCTGGGTGCTCTCATGGGAGCTTCACTCGCTGGTATGATCTTTGGACTACTCCTTTTAGGAGTCTTCCAGTGGCCGGATGGTCAGATTCACTCGCCGATTCGATCTTCAATCATCGGAGTTCCTCTTGCTGAGGCGACTGGGAAACTTGATCAATTCTTTCCAACTGATTTCCGTGATCGGTTCAATGTCACCCTCGCTGAATCTCTCGAAGCTCAAGTCCGTATCGTTCCAGCGAGTGCGCAACTGAACGAGCCCGAACCTCGCTGACTGGGTCAGTTTCGAATCTCACATCGACAAGATATACTGATCTTCGACCTCAGTCTTGAGAACGGAGCCCAAATGACCTCGCCCAGATTTTTCCGCCTTCCAGTTTCAACACCGGCCCTGCCTTCATTATTGAGAACACTGATCTTTTTCATGTTGATTCATGGATCAGTCTTTGTGGAAGCACAAACGACTTCCCCCCCTGTAAAACCCGCTGATCAGGTCAATGCATCTCTCGACAGAATCTATGACGAATATTGGCAATATCAACTGTCGGTCAGCCCCACTCTTGCAGCTGAACATGGCGTCGAATCAGCACGAGGATTACTCCCCGATTCCGGAATCCAGACTATCGATCGAGATCTACAGAACTATTTTCGGTTTTTCAATGAGATGCATGCTTTGGACCTTTCTCAAATTTCGGAACAGGAACGTCAACAAGCCCAGATTCTCATCGACATTATTGAGAACCGACTCGATGGCATCCGCGTAGGCGTACACCTCGCTCCTATCAATCAGAGACGCGGTCCTCAGGTTTGGCTACCTCGCCTTTCGAGTCAACTTCGTTTCCAACAGCTCAAAGATCACAGTTACTATCTCTCGAAACTTACGCAGGTCCCCCAATACCTCTCAGGTATCAGAGAAATTTTGGAAAAGGCTATCACTGAGGGCTTCTTGCCTCCAAAAGCAACACTCGTTGGAGTCTTGGATCAGTTCAAGGCATGTACCTCTCCCACTCCTGAAAAATCCCTCTTCTTCGATCCCTTTCGAATGCAACCACCAGGAACATCGAGCGACGAATGGAATCAATTGGTGGAAAAGGCAAAAAGTGTCATTGCTGAAAGTGTCCAGAAGCCACTTGCCGATCTGGCGCTATATCTCGAAACCATATACATACCTTTAGCGAGAGATACATTTGGAGCTTATCAATATCCAAATGGAAACGAGTACTACAGCTACTGCATCCGCAAACATACTTCTACCCACAAATCAGCCATGGAAATTCATCAGCTGGGTCTTCGCGAAGTTGCACGGATACGTAAAGAGATGCAAAAAGTCATTCTTGAGGTCGAATTCGAAGGCGATTTCGCGGCCTTCACAACATTCCTTCGGGAGGATCCACGTTTCTATCACACTTCTCCAGAGGCTTTACTCCAAGGCTATAGAGATATCTGTAAACGCGCCGATGCGATGATGCCCTCACTCTTTGGGAAACTTCCACGAGCTCCTTACGGAGTCCGAGAGATCCCTCTTCATGAAGCTCCTCGCTCGACGACAGCCTATTACATGTCACCGCCCGCAGACGGGACTCAACCCGGCTGGTTCTACGCAAATACCTACGATCTCACAAGCCGTCCCATCTACGAGATGGAAGCTCTCGCCTTACATGAAGCGGTTCCTGGGCATCATCACCAACTGGCTCTTCAGGGCGAGTTGGAGGGGCTACCCGAGTGGAGAAAAATAACACATTTCACCGCTTACATTGAAGGTTGGGGGCTTTACTCAGAATCGCTCGGAGATCGCATGGGTTTCTATCAGGACCCCTACTCACGTTTTGGAAAACTTTCCTACGAAATGTGGAGAGCATTAAGATTAGTTGTCGATACGGGGATTCACCAACTGGGCTGGTCCCGAGATCAGGCGATTCAAGTCATGATGGAAAACTCAGCTCTCACCCAGAAAAATATTGAAGCTGAGGTGGATCGTTACATTGCATGGCCCGGTCAAGCTCTCGCCTACAAGATTGGCGAGTTGGAAATCAAAGCTCTTGTGAGTCAAGCAGAAGAAATCTTGGGCGAGCAATTCGACATTAGGGATTTCCATGACCACATGTTGGCAGAAGGTTCGATGCCTCTGGAAATTCTTAGGTCCCGAATGGAAAAATGGATAGAAGAGCAGAAAGCTTCGACGACTCCAGAAGATTAACGCTGGAACGAAAGGGATTTCCCCGAATCACTTTCATTCAATCCCAATAAAAAAGGAACTGCTGAACGGGCCCACTCCGTCGGCTCAACAGCCAAAGCCGCATCTGCACTGCCAAAGGCTCGACTGAGCATCTCTGTATGAACAACACCTGGCGAAAGAGCGACCGCTGCCACCCCCGCCGGAAGCTCTTGGGCCAAGGAACCTACAAGTCCCTCTACAGCAAATTTGGAAGCACAGTATGGAGCAACCTCTGGTGAGGTACTGCGGCCCCAGCCGGATGAGAAAGCGACAAACACCCCGCTCCCTTTCTTTAGTAGCCCAGGAATGAAGGCTTTCAGAGTGTGATAAACCCCTTTGATGTTGACATCGATCACCGAACTAAACTCTTCGGAACTGACTTCCCACAAGGGGGCACGAACATTCAGAAGACCGGCATTCGCGATCACAAGATCTGGCTCGAAACTTTGTTGCCCAAGATCCTCAGCCCAAGTTTTCAAGCCCTCTTCATGACAGACATCCAGTGCTCGAAAATATGGATCCGGTCCAAACTCAGAGATCGCAGCCTCAGTCCGTGCACACCCGGCAACTTCGATTCCTTGATCAATAAAGGCCTCAGTGAGGGCTCTGCCGATTCCACGACTGCATCCGGTGATCAACACCTGCCTGGCCATTAGTGCATCCGTGGCTCGACAGGGAGTGATTGGAGCAGCTCTGCTTCGATTCCAGCAGCCTCTTCGATCCTTGTGAGGACCGATTTCTCATCGCACACTTCCATCGCTAAATCTCGAAAGGATTCCCAATGTCGCGCCTCGGCGTCTGCAAGTCGTTGATAGAATCCTGACAATTCCACATCTTCTTCAGATCCGACTTCCAATGCACGGGAGAGAACCCGAAATCTTTCGCAGGAACGCGCTTCGATGAAAGCGTTCACAATCAGGAGATCCCCCAATCCACCGATGCCGGAACCTTTGGCACAAAGTAATCCCCGCAATTTTTTGACGTACGGATCAACTGGAGGAGGTCCCAAAGCAACCTTTCGATTTTTCAGGAGATCTGTCACTTGGCGAAAGTGAAGCATTTCCTCCTGAACGAGGGCCACCATCGGGCGATGCAGAAATTCATGCTCAGGAAATCTGGCCATAAGGCCCAGGCCTGCACTGGCAGCTTTGTATTCACACCAAGCATGATCTCTAAGTACTTCATCCAGATTCGCAAGAGCCAGAGGAGCCCAATCGGATGAAGTTTCACAAATGAGGGGAAGTCCTGCCAAGAGTGTTGAGGTCACAGTTTCAGCTCCTGTTTCAATCTTGGAAGCGATACGCTTGTGGATCTCGAGCCAGTGGACGTGGAATCTCAGGAGGTCTCCTCAACCCCCCATGACTTTCCGGAGAAGCCGGGCGAGCCAGTTCCATCCAGTTACGATGAGCCTGCCGTGATTTTTCAGGATGAACCACCACATCCCCGTAGCAGTCATCGGGTAAAGCCTTCAGCAAGCGAACCTTTTGGTGCCAACAATGCATTCCACTAACGGGGTCCGTCTGAACTGGAAAAGCAAGATTCTGGTGAACACCACTCTCGTCCCACCAGGTACGTTCGCTATCTCCATCTTTACTCTCGAAGGGGACCGAACCGGTGATTCTCCGCATCCGGGTGCTTCCATCTGGTAAATCTTCAAATTTGACGGTCGCGCTTCCCCAACGGGATCCAGGTCCATCTTCTTTGCGCCAACGGCCCATGTGATGCGAGCAAGCAATCACTCCGCTACGGATACCATCCGTAACTCGAGCTCGATTGACGAAATGTCCGATTTCAGTTTCCACACGAATGAGTGAACCATCCTCAATATCATGGCGACCGGCATCATCCGGGTGAATCCAAACCGGATTGGCATGTGAGATCTCCATCAAGTGCTTGGAATTGGCAGATCTCGAATGAATCATCGTCGGTAACCGGAAAGTCGGTACGAGAACGTAGATTCCTTTTTCAGGATCTAGATTTTCAGGTCCAACATGGCTTTGAGAAACCCCTGGGAGGGCTTCATCTGAAAAGCCCCAACGATCAAGAATCTCTGAGAAGATTTCGATTCTTCTACTGGGTGTCGGAAATCCTTTTCGGATAGCTCCGTCGACGGCAATCCCGATTACTTTTCCATCGACCTTTGCCAATCCCGTCTGTGGATCGACCTCTGGTACCTGCCCAGATTTCAGATCGACGGTATCTCGGTGCAATTCATAGCCTTCACCGGGAAGTTCATGGGCTCCAACACGAGTCATGTACTCCATCGGCGACATGTTCTTTTCTGCCGCTTTTTCGGGTAGTCCCGGGACACTGTTCTCAAACATGTGCCGGTACTGCTCTTCTACGGTTACTTTT
>NZJA01000071.1 GCA_002691835.1 Planctomycetota bacterium | reverse complement strand
GCCATCGTCGACCACGTTTCTCAACAGTCCAGCATTAAACAGATCCAGGATGTCTCTTTAGGGCTCCTCGACGATGATCTGACTCCTTGGATCACAGAATCCCTGAGACGCCATGGAATGGGTCTTCACCCGGCCTCAGGAATCCCCCATTCAGCGACCTCCGGCGGAAGGCTTGTCGAAGGGGTTCGAAACGTACTCGCCACTGATTCGGCAGAGTCCTATTTGGCACTGGCACGACATCCGGACGTACTCAGTCGCTTACCCATCAGGACTGGACGCGATGATCAAAGAAAACTCGTTCTCGGGGATTTAGATCGCTGGAGTACCCAGAGACAGCCAGACAAAGCCGAAGATACTCACTCGCCTCCCGCCTTGCTGCATCTGCGTGAACAACTCGAACCTCTAAAAAATGGCGAGGATTCGTTGTTGAATCGGGTTGAGCAATATCTTCAAGTCCTGGCGAATCTTCTCGGCTCAGACGATGACGGCATTCCTCTCGTTCCTGAAGGAGATGGCGAAGTCATTCTGGAAACTCTCGAAAAACTTCGGGAGTGTGGCCCTTGCTCAGAAGTTCAACTTTCCGCAGACAACTTTGCGAGTCTCCTGAGTGATTTGACCGCCAGCTCGATGATCCCTTCAGAAAATGATCCCCATGCGATTCAGGGCCTCGGATGGCTTGAACTTGCCATGGACGATGCGCCCCATCTCATCCTGACAGGAGTCAGTGAAGGGAAAATCTCGGGATCATATATTTCTGATCCCCTGCTACCCGAATCCCTACGGCGTGAATTACAGATTCCTGGATATGAAGAAAGAGTCGCCAGAGATACTCACCTCCTGCGTAACCTCGTCGATGGACGTCGACAGACGGTTGTAGCGATTCCTGCCAGAGACTCCCAAGGAAATCCACAATTACCATCTCGGCTCTTGTTAAGGGGCGAGTCAGGAATTCAACGACTACGCGACTTTCTCAATCCAAAAAAACGGATTCTGCTCGAAGAAGAACTCAACCCAACAGCCCCTGAACTGGCTGATCTCGGCCCTCCCACTTGGGTAGACATGCCCAGCCCCGAAAAAATCTCGGTGACGGGCTTCGCCCGCTGGATTGTTGACCCGGTTCTGTTTCAGCTAGAAAGAGATCTGGGTTGTTCAGAGTGTCATGATCGCGACCGACAACTTCCGCCGATGGCATTTGGAAATATGGTTCATTGGGTTTTGGAAGAATATGGAAAATCGGATCAGATGCGCGACCTTGAAAACAGGGAAGACATCTTGGCTGCGGTCAATTCTCTATTAGAAAAATATCGCAACAGATCCTTGGCGCTTCATCCACGTGCAGCAGTATTGGTTCAGGTAGAACAAGCACGAGCAAGATTAGAAATCTGGGCTGATCAACAGGCGAGAATTCGGTTCAAAGGTTGGCGCATCATGGCTACCGAAATACAACTCGATCCAGCAGTTTGTAAAATCACCGTCGACAGCGGAAGCCTTGGAGTTTCTGGAAGAATCGACCGCATCGACTTTCATGAGAAAAGTAATCGGTGGCGGGTCCTCGATTACAAAACCAGTGATCAAGGACCTTCTCCTGAAAAGGATCATGGTCGAAAAGCGGGGAAGGATCAGGACTGGAAAAAGTTACAGCTTCCCCTTTATCGACACTTTGCACCGACATTAAATCTCGGGGGAAAAGTGATTCCGGAAGACGCCGAAGTCGGCTTCTTCAATCTCCCAGGCAAAACCTCCGCGCGCTCGATTCAAATCGCTCCATGGACAGAGAACGACTACGAAGATGCCATCAATCTCGCTCATGAAATCGTCTCTGAGATTCTTGATCCTGAGACGAGAGCCCTGCAGGTTCTCCCCTCACCATGGGATCGAGCCCTGGCCGGAGTCGTTATCGACGCCGAAAAGAGTCTTTCTGCCCTCGTAGAAGATTCTTCCGCAGAAGGGGCAGAATAATGGGATTCCCTTACCACCGCATTATTCGGGCCAGTGCAGGATCTGGTAAAACCTATGCCCTGACCACCCGATACCTCGGACTCATCCTCTCAGGGGAAACTCCAGATTCGATACTCGCCGTTACCTTCACTCGCACTGCAGCCGGCGAAATCATGGAAAGGATTCTAGAGCGATTACTGTCTGCTCTGGAACCGAACCAAATCGAGGACCTCAAAGAAGCTCTCAGCTCGGAGGGATTTACTCAACTCGCCACAGAACTGGGATCAGTTTCGCCGGATGAAGCCGTCCGACGTTGGATAGAGCCAGCATTGACTCGACTTCTTTCACTGCTGCACAAATGTCAGGTTTCAACATTGGATGCTTTCTTTGCCAAGATCGCTACAGGATTTACCTACGAATGTGACTTGGCTCCTGGATGGCAAATACTCGATGAAGAAGTTCTCGCAAGAATTCGATCAGGTGCCATCCAAAAAATATTGGAGGAAGAAGAAAGCAGCGATGCCCGTCAATTAATGCACCGTCTGAATAAAGGAAGCCTTGGAAGTCAGGTAGCCGCTGATCTGGAAAGATTGGTGACCCGTTTTCACGAAAAGTGGCGTGAGTTCCCGCCAACTGCTTGGGATCTCCCAGTCAAACAGGAAGGGCCAACTCAACAAGCTCTAGACCGTGCATGGGATGAACTGATCAAACTGGAATGCCCCAAGGATGCTTCTGGAAAAAAGAAACTCGTCAAGTGGGAAGAAGCCCTTCAGGACATTCAGGATGTCTGGAGTGAAGATCTTCAGGCCAGAATCGAAGCATGCAATAAGGGATTACTGGCAAAAGCGCTGAAACGTGAATACGAATTTTATCGAAAACCATTTCCGGAAGAACTCATAGAGATTCTGAATGTCTTCTTGAAACAGGTCAAAAGCGACTACTGCGACCTGATTCGTATCCAAAATCAGTCCACTGGCAGCTTCCTTCAACGATTCGACGAATATCGAACCCAAGGGCTCAAGGATCAAGGCGGACTCAATTACAATGATGTTCCAGTGGCTCTTCTGCAGGCTCGCGTACTCGGACAAATGGGGCTCGTTGACAATCGTATGGATGCTTCCGTACGCCACCTTCTTCTGGATGAATTTCAAGATACCTCATTTATTCAGTTTGCGGTTCTCGACCCGCTGATCGATGAATTATCTGCTGACAGTGCGGGAGGCCGATCACTCTTCTGTGTCGGAGACAGTAAACAGGCTATTTATGGCTGGCGAGGTGGCCGAGCCGAGGTGATGGAACTTTTCCAACAAAAACTGAAACCTGATTCAGAAGTCCGACTCGATGCCTCCTGGAGATCTTCTGAACCGGTGATCGAAACCGTAAACAGGACATTTGGAGATCTCAGTCAAAGAGCTCCAAAACCAGGAGATCAGTCGACGGTTGATCACTGGAGCTCACTCTTCGATGAACACCGGGTCGCAGATCGACTAGGATCCAAACCTGAAGGCCATGTCACCCTGCGTATCGCTCAGGAATACGAAGGTAAATCGAGCAAGATTTGGCCCTATCTGGAAACTCTGGAAGAAGTGGAACGGCTCCAAAAAAGCTCTCCCGGTTGCACCATCGCAATTCTTGTCCGTAAAAACGCCCAGATCTCTCATTTGGTCGAGGCTCTCAAATCCAAAGGGATTGAAGCCAGTGAGGAACGCGGGAATCCGCTCACAGATTCGCCGGCAGTGGGCAGAATCCTGGCACTGCTCGAACTGATCGAGCACCCGGATGACAGCACGATGAAACTTGCCGTGGAGAGATCCCCCATTCCACAAATCCTTGGTAAAGCGGACGACAAAGATTGGGACGACGTTTCCAGCGAGTTACGACAGCAAATCTTCAGTCAGGGTTTAGCAGAGGTCCTTGGCCCCATCTGCGACGAGTTCTCAAAACTGTGCTCACCAGAAGATCAACTACGGATTCGACAACTGATGGAACAGGTCCGATCACTCGGATTTCATGGTCTTCGCCTTGGAGATCTGATTCAGGGACTTCGTCAACGTTCTGTTCCACGGCCTGGGGGATCCCCTGTCCAGGTTATGACCATCCATCAGGCAAAAGGACTCGAATTTGATGCCGTGATTCTCCCCGAACTCAATTTCCAGTTATTCACACCTGTCCCGGACCTTCTGACTCTGGAAGAAGATTCAAGGCCGGTTCATCTCTCTCGATATATTGGTGAAAAACAGCAGGAGCTCGTCGGCGATCCCTTCCCACAAATGCTGCAACAATCCAGAGATCAACGATTCAATGAAGCTCTTTGTCTTCTTTATGTGGCGATGACACGAGCGAAGAACACTTTGACGATGCTGCTCTCTCCTCCACCGAAAAGTGGGAACTACTCCGCCAATACCTACGCGTCCCTGCTGGTGTCTCAGCTTGCTCCTAACGCAGAGATCGCCAACGGGGCCACTCTTTTTGAGTGCGGACTTCCCGGAGACCTGGGGCCTGCTACGAAATCAGAGAAGCGAAAGCGAAGGAAAGTTGGAAAGAGACGCCCACAAGCGAATCCAACAAGGGAAGAGACAGCCCGCGCCTCTCATAAAGCAACAAACCTGAATCAAACCCGCCGAAGAGCATTACACCTCGGTAGCCTGATCCATCACCTGCTCGAGCAGAGTCACTGGCAAGCTTCATCCCCAGCAATAGCCCTCGAACTGCTTCATTCAGACTTTCCAAGAGAAAAATCTCTCCATCAGGAAGCGGTATCCATCGTCTGCCATGCCTTTGATCAAAGTGAATTCGCAGACCTGTTTGACGAAACGGCCACACGGAAGAGACTCGGTTGTAAAAAGTCTGACGAGTTAACCCTTGAGGTAGAAGTTCCAATTTTAACTCAAGTCTCTGATCAAAAGTTTCACGGCGTCATCGATCGCATGGTGCTCATAAAAGCTGGTGGGAAAATCATCTCGGCAGAGCTGATCGATTTCAAAACCGACTCGGCTGCTAAAAATGCCTCCGATCTCATAGAATCATATCGAGAACAGATGGATCGATATCGGCAAGCGGTCCATAACGGTTGGGGAATCCCTCTGAAGGATCTCCAGGTTCGTTTGGCACACGTCAATTCGGGAACTGTTTGCGACGTTGAATTTTTAGCGGAGTCGACGTCCTAGGGACAGGACGGATGATTCGTACAAGGGAAGCTTGTTAGGCTCGGCGCAATATCGCATTCAGGGAAAGGTGCTGGTGGAGGAGGCCCGCCAGCAAACTCATAAATCAGCAAGTACAATCCATCGGAAATATCCAAAAATCCATCGCCATTGGCATCAGCAGCTTCCTCGCAATCGACGATGACGATTTCTCCAAAGACCCTGGATATCAACAGGACGGCATCCGCTAATCGAACTCCCTCAACACCATCTGCATCGCCACGGATAAATCGGGGTTCACATTCGTCAATGTAACCATTCCCATTTGCGTTGAGAGTGGGGTCAGACAAATCACACGAGTCTGGATTTAAATTTTCATTACAATCCTCAACAAGGCCTAAAATCACGGCGCAGATATCGGGTAAACCATCTTCATCACAGTCATCTTCACAAATATCTGGTAAGCCATTTCCATCACAGTCAGAGAGCTGACCAGCAGCGATTTCACATTCGTCGAGAAGACCATTCTGATCGCAATCTGCCTGGCTCACGAGAACCTCACAGGCATCAGGCTCTCCATTCTGATTACAATCATCTTGGCAAACATCAGGTATTTGGTCTTCATTACAATCAGAGACAAGACCCAAAGTCGTGGCACACTCATCAGGGACTCCGTCGGCATCGCAGTCTGATACTCCACCAGAAATCGTAGAGCAACTGTCTGGGATCATGTCGAAGTCACAGTCGGCCACCAATCCTTGGGTAATCGCGCAAGCGTCAGGTATCCCATCCAGATCGCAATCATTGGCGGTTCCTTCAGCGATCTCACATGAATCCAGTTGCCCATTCCAATCGCAATCAGTGTCACCAATGGCGACAAATTTGACTCCACCACCCAACACTGCAAGAGTTGAATCAAGAGGAGCACCAGAAAACACCATTCCCTTGTCGACCGCGATCGCAGTTCCCAAAAAAGAACCTGGATGGCCAAACATTGAGCTCTCTAAATTCCAATCCTGTTGATACCGATAGATGTTGACCCTTCCGGATGGCATGGCCTCTGCCCCCATGTCCATCGGCGCACCGACAGCGAGCAGGTTTCCATCGATCGCCAAAGTCGCCCCAAAACCGGTTCCAGTGGAACCCGGATCAGGATTGATCAATGGCTGTAGTATCCAGATGGAGTTAGATCTTCGGTAGGAAACAACTTGTCCCGAATTGGGCCCTGAAAAATTGGAGTATGGACTACCCACGAAGACATGATCTTCCACTAAGCCCACAGAAGTCCCAAAGCGATCACCGGGTTGTGCGACGAATGAACCAAAGCGCGCTGTTTCAAACCAGCCGTCTTGTCCACCGTTGTAGAGAATTGCGATACCACTGTCGATGCCGTTGGAATCTCTTCCAGGAGAGCCGACCAACATTCCCCCAACAGAATCGAGAGAAACAGCTGTCCCAAAATTATCTCCTTCGACCCGATCTTGGGCGAGAAGACGCTCTTCAAATTGCCAATCTCCCATAGAACTTCTTCGCCAAACAGTGACGCAACCAGCCTCACCGATATCCGTCAAAAACGTTGGGCTACCGACGATCAACAGATCGTCCTTCAGGTCTAAACTGCTTCCAAATCCATCTCCGTCGTGCCCAGCAGGGTCGCTGATCAGCGAATGATACACCCAGCCAAAGCGATCTCGTTTCCACATTTCAATGTAGCCGAGTCCAGACGCACCCACTGCGAGCCAACTGCCCTCTGCAGCGAGGGAAGAGCCATACTCTGCCCCTGACTGCCCACTGAAAACGTGTTCGAGCTGGTAACCGGAAAGTCCTCTTTTGAAAGAGCGGACACTGCCACTCAGGAATCCACCTCCATCGTCTCCAATAGCGCCGACGAAAACTCTCCCGCCACTGACTGCTACAGAGCGACCCAATCGATCCCCAGGATTGACCCCAAACACCTCAAGATCGTCTTCTTGGCACTGGCCATGAGCGACGGATCCTTGACCACCTGTCGGTAAGCAAAGAAGAAGGGCTATCCAAAAAATCCACAATTTGGAGGGTGACATTTAAAACCATTCTCACAGGGGGACCACGCAAAGGCTGCGCTTCTTTAGGGACGCTGTGAGATCAATTCTTGCCGTCCTTCCGGATGTGTCAATCCAGGAAGGACGGCCCAAGAACTTATGACAGGAAAGGGAGACCTCTGATTAGAGGGGATCTCCCAATCTTCGTGGCCAGTGATCATCCGGTGGCGGAGCATCGAGATCGCCGCCAGGTCTAATATGATCCAGAAGGCCTTCATCTTCCTTGTCGTACTGAATCTCGCCATTGACGAAAGACCAGCGCACCAAGGTCATGTAACTCAGAAGATCGCCATCGGTAATGATAAAGTCGGCATCTTTTCCCACCTCCAGGGATCCCACTCTATCGGCGACTCCCAAAAGTCTCGCCGGCTCGATCGTGATGGCCTCGATGGCCACTTGTTCAGGCAGGCCACCCCGCACTGCAAAAGCCGCTTCCAGAGGAAGGTGCGACAGATCCCTGCCTGCAAGACCCCAAAGAGCAATACCGGTGCTTTGTGGAATAATCACCAAAGGGATACCGGCCTCATGAAGTCGCTTTGCGTTCTCAATGCTCGAGCCACTTTCTCGATTCAATTCCTCACTTGCATTCACACGAGCACGAGGGGAGATCACCGCAGTGGCGCCGGTTCTTGAAAGGACACCGGGATCGATCCATCCCTCTTCTGCACCTTCGAAGATGATTTCAAACCCATACTTGCGTGCCAAAGAAGAATATTCACGCATCTCAGCCATCGATCGGGTACGGACCAACGCTTGGCTGTCTCCTGTCAGCAGGCTACGTGCAATCGCAAAGACCCCCTTGATCCATTTATCACTGGGAGCTTCGGCTTCCGGGTTCGTCTTTTTCTCCTCGGCATGACGCTCGAGAGCTCGCAGATGCTCCTGAACCCGATCGAACGCCTGACGTAATTCACGGCGTCCACGGGGATTTCGATAGCTGTAATTGATACCGCTGAAAGACTTGGGACGAATCGTCAAATCCTCGAGGCTACCGTGAACAAGTTTGGTTACCCGAGAACCGTTCCAGGTAGAAGTGATCCCTGCAGCCAACCCCATCGTCGTGTCGAGATCGAAAGGGTCCTGACTCTTTTCAGCCTCACCGGAGCCCACGAGTCCCGAGGAACGAAAGGCGACCAAGCCTGGATAAACGTGGTGGCCAGCAGCTTCGATCACTTCGGCTCCCTCGGGGCCATCGGCAGGACCGGCGATGATCTGATAGATTTTGCCATTCTTACAGATCAAAGTTCCATTCCTGTGGGTTCCACCCGTCACCGTGTGAATCGTTGCACCTTTGACGACCAGATATTCGTCCTCAGAATCAGAAGCGACGACTTCCTTCTTCTCCGGCTCTGGTTCAGGCACGGGAGGTGGAGTCGGTGCGCGACGACCTCTTCTGCGTCGACGAGGCGGATCTTGGGCTTCCGAGATGCTTTCAGAAAGACTGAAGCCCCCCGGATACAGAGGAAGGTCCGTAAAGACGATGACAAAGGCCAACATCGCCATGAAAATTCGGATATTTGTGAACATCAGCGTTCCTCCCGATCCCAAACCACTTCACCGGAGATCATGGTTTTCATGACTTGAACTCCAGGATCCAGCAGCGATCCATTGAGCAGAATCAAGTGTGCGTCTTTACCTTCTTCAATCGTTCCCATGCGATCTCCGAGTCCCAAAAACTTTGCCGGAGCGGAGGTAACAGAAGCAATCGCATCATCCTTCGACATTCCATAGCGGATTTGCTCAGAGAGCAGACCCGGTATGCCTCTCAGTCCACTTGCATTGTCAGACCTTGGAAGAGTAATCACTTCGCACCCCCCCCGCGAAAGCGCAGCAGGCACATGAAAGCGATAATAGGTATCAGGGAAAGCACTCATTCCGGGAGGAATCATGACTGTTGCTTTACGCTCGATCAGAAGATCCACAACCTCATGGAATGCCCCATTCCGACTTGCCGGAAGGACAAAGATCGATTGAGGATCTCTCTCTTCAAGTTCTTTCACTTTCGAAAGTGCTGAATCCAAATGAAGCATCGATCCAGGTGTGCTTATCGAGACGACCATTGGCATGGCTGAGGATTTCTCCTCAAGAATATCGACAATCGGGATCAATGCCGGATTCATCGGCGGAGCCTTGAATTCTTTCGGCCCTTCACCCTCTTTGGATTTGTCACCTTTAGCTTCAGCAGCTTGTTCTTTTTCGCCTTTTTCAGCGGCTTTTTTCTTAGCCTCTTCAGCCTTCTTCTTGGCTTCCTCTTGCTCTTTCTCCCAGCTCTCCCGAGCCTTTTTGACCTTTTCGATCTCTTTACGCGCACCATCGAAAGCCTGTGCGATCGTTCGATGAAGGGAAGTCGATCCGGTCACTGTCAGAGGCAGGTAGACAGATTCACGAAGAATTCGGTTTTCAGCCTCAGAAGCTGTATGAACCACGATCGCCTGACCGTGGAATCCTGTTCCCGCTGGTACAAAAGCAGCCGCGACAAATCCTGCTTCGAGGAAAGAATCCCAATCCATTTCAGAATCGACCCAGCGATTAAGAACCGTCTGGTCACAGCCGATTCCACTGACTCTGCTGCCGATCAAACCCTGGCTTGTCTTTGAGAGAACCATGCCCGGCATCAGTGTTTGATTGGGGGCATTAATTATTTTTGCATTCTCAGGGATTTCCAGCTGAGATCCCACCAGTGAGATCTTGCCATCTTCGATGACCACTTCACCCGGACTGATAGTTTCTCCGGTCCCGGTGATCACCGCTCCCGCACGAATCACCGTCACCCTGTCATTTGCAGACAGATCCGCGGAGACACATAGCAGTGCTGAAAAGACCCATGCCCATTTGATGAATCTCATTAGAACACCCTCTTCTCACTGGCTTCGTAGGTAACTTCGCCATCGATCACCGTCACTTCACAAGAAGATCTCGGATCGATGGGGTCACCTGTCCACAAACAAAAGTCGGCATCTAATCCCACAGTGATACTGCCCAGACGGTGATCCATCATCAGCGCTTCTGCTGGGATTCGAGTGATCCCCTTGAGAGCTTCATAAGGTTTCCAACCGTAGTAACAAGCCATGCTCGCCTGGTAGGCCAGCTCCTCCTGCGGAACCACCGGTGAATCGGTGTTGATTCCCAGTTTGCGGACACCTCCCTGCCACCAACGGGCAGCATTACCCATCAGTCGCCTTTGGGTACGGTCATAGTGCAGCTGGCGAGGTCCGTTGATGGTGTAGATGGATTCATCCGCGTTGACCAGCGGTGCTACTTTCCATGCATCAAAAGTGGAATGGTCAAGAACAGTCCTGATATTAAACTCACCGGCAACCATTTTGACAGTGGTCATCAAAACCTGATAGATCTGGGTATGAACCGAAGCCACTGTCTCTCGACGGAAGAGAGGTCTGAACTCTTCCCAATTCAGATTGAACGCAGGCTCAACCTCAAGGCGACCTTCTTCCCATTCAGTTCTGGCAAGATGGTAATCGCGAGCTTTTTGAAGAGTCTGACGTGTATTGAAGTTCATGAAAGAACGACCGACACCATAGAAGTAACGCTCTGGGTTTCCAGCCTGTGCGATCTTCAAAGAACCCGGAGCTTTCAGAACCGACTCTTCAACAGAGCCTCCAGCGGTCTTCAGAATCGTACCAAAACCCGACATGTTGTTTCCGCTACCGGGGATCGTCAAAACGGTTGTCACGCCTCCCGCCCGTGCCCGAATCATTTCAGGGTTGTCGGGGATGATCGACTCCAGAGTTCGCAAACCTGGGTTGGTCAGATAAACATAATCGTGAAGATCAGAAGATCCTCCGCCGGTGTGGTTGTGGCACTCGACAAACCCGGGAACCAGCCAGAGATCTTTATGTTCGATCACTTTTGCATTGGCAGGAATCTGAATCTCTTTGGATTTCCCCACTGCTGTGATCTTGCCATTCTCCACGATGACGGTGGCGTTATTGATGACGCGTTCTTCATTATCGAAGGTCACGACTTTTCCGACTTTAAATGCCAGGGTTTCACCGAAACCCGCCGTCGCCGGGGCACTGAAAATGAAGAGCAAAAGCAAAAGTCTCGTCATGATTGCTGGGATCCTCATCAGCGGACCTCCTCTCCGTTAACAAAGACCCTCTCGAGACGACTTCCCGCCTCAAAGGGGTGGCCTTTCCAAATCAAAAGATCGGCTTCCATACCTTCACTGATTTTGCCGATTCGATCATGAGCCCCCACAATGTGTGCGGCTCCCCGAGTTAGCGCATCGAGAGCAGCATCCGGAGCCATCCCGTTCGAAACTTCATTGCGAACCCGGAATGGCAATCGACGTGCTCCGTCACCGGCTGAGCTTCTGAATCCCACAGTGATCCCTGCACGCCCCAAAAAGGTCGAAGGCATGTAGGTTTGATCAGCGGCTTCAAAGCTCATTTGATCTGATAGCAAGACCGGGATTTTTTTCTCCAGAAGAAGGTCGCGCTGGAATCGCATGTTTTCGTCAATTTGCACCGCGAAGGGGATCTCCCTCTCGGTGAAGTACTGAACCACTGAAGGAAGAGTGTTGTAACCAGAGACCGAAACGAGAACTGGAGTTTTCTTTTCCAACACCGTACGGAACGGCTCAAGATTCGCTCTCACTCTCGGTGGCATCGGACGGCCGTCGTCAGCCTGTTTTTTCCGCCGGGTCACCTTGAAAGTTTTCGCTTCCTTGCTCGTTCGCTTACCGCTGAGGTCCGCAGAAAACGTCAAAATCGATATTTTCCCTTCGAGGGCATCCTCTCCGATCAATTCAGCTTCGATTTTGGGGGTATCCGGGAGGGCATCATCGGGAATTTCGATGGAACCTCTCATCGTTGACCCTTCGAGGGTACCGACGATTCGAACAGGAACTGGTGGAGACGGTTCGATCACTCTCCCCTCCCACTCCGAGCCCGTCAAAGTGACGGAGATCGTCGCAGACTCGGGTTCAGGAATCGGACCACCGCTGATCGTCATCTCCCAGATTCCGGTCAGAGGATCGTCCAGATTCTCCTCTGCGACCTGCTCGACTTCATCTTCCTTCTTCTTTTCTACCTCTTCACCTGCGGCTTTTTTCTTCTCCCACTCGGCAAGGTCTTTCTCATATTTCTGCCATGACTCGAGGTATTTCTTGCCTTGATCGAAAAGACGGCGAATCGCACTGAAGCCAGAATCAGAAATCTCCAAAAGAAGCATCGAATATTCATCTTCGATCCTTGCATGGCGACTGTCTCCAGAGGTCTTCGACAAGACACCGATGCCTGATCCCCTCTGTAATCGCCGTGGAGCCAACAACTGAGTCGTGATTCCGGCGAGGGCAACGCTGTGTTCACGTGCCCCGGTGACCCCGAGGAGTCGATGAAGACGGTCACCCGTTCCCATGGAAGCGGATTCGCCTTCCAGTCCCAGATGGCCATAGCAGTCGATGAATCCCGGAGCCAAAAAACTTCCCGGTCCAGCATGGATCACTTGGCAGTGTGGAGGATGGGGAACCAGCCGACCGACTGCCGTAATGATGCCATCCTCGATCAGAACCTGACCATTCGAAATCTGCTCCTCAGGAGAGATCCATATCGTCTCGGCCCGAATCACCGTCGCATTTTTTTCTTGTGGTTGCCAAGCCCGCAGGCCCTCGACAAACACTTCGATCGGACGTGAATGAAGTTCCCAGGGAGAGTCGTTCCAGACGACAATGTCGGCATCTGCTCCGGTTTCGAGGTGACCAACACGGTCAGCCACTCCGAGAATCCTCGCCGCATTGCGAGTCACCCAGGGAATCACGGATTCAGGAGACTCCATCTTTGCCGCAGCCTCACTGATTGCCCAACCCATCTCGTCAAGTTCGCCGGCTGGAGCGAGAGCCCATTCGGGTGTCCCCTGAAGATCTGGAAAGCCATACGCGCTGACAACTCCTCCATCTGGGGTATCTCCCTGAGGCTCTTTCAGACGTAAAACAACCGGAATCTGAGCGGCCACGAGTGCAGCTTCCATCCCGGAAACGATCGCATCTGTCACCAGATAACCTCTACGGGTTTCCGTTGACATCATCCCGAGGATTCCCTGAATGTCGGGCATCGCATCCGCGGCAATCCTCAAGGGAGTGCCCGCTTGCCAGACTTTTGCCAAGCGACCATGGGCAAGAGGATCTTCACCAGCATCCTCGACAGCTTCCCGCAGTGCGAGGAGACGATCGATCCGGCTGACCGGTCTCTGAGCAGTGGGAGGTTCGATTTGAACATCACTGGAAGCTGGAAACGGGATCTCCAAAAGTGGATCAGGACTATCGACGGAATCTCTCAAAGAGATCGAAAGATCCGAGGAATGGCTGAGAACCCGGTTCGCAGGATCCCCTACCAATTTTACGACGGCTCCCTGACCTGAGATCAACCGGTGCTCGCCGGGATTCACATGAACAGTGGTAATACCGGTCTCCAGTAATGGGCGGTGATCACCGTATGTATCGTAGCCATCCGCTGCAAGATATGCCGCGGAGATAGACTCTTGACCCCGATGAGGGCCAACTACTTTGCTCGAAGCAGCCACGAGTCCCGGTGTCACGTAGGCGTCTGGCCAATGCAGGATCGGTAGATCCCCCATAAGGCCAGGTTGAATCTGCGCCCATGAACCGCTCGCCACCACACGACCATCGCGAACGACCAACGCTCCATCGGTGATCGCTTTCTCTCCGGTGTGCAGATGTCCGGCTCGAAGAACAAAGTCTCCACCCGCCTGCACTTCTCCTGCTGGAGAAAACAGGGCCGTGACAATGAGCATCAAGAAGAGCAGTAACCCGGTACGCCGGGTCCGCTTACCTGTCTGCATTCTAAAGCCCTCCCTTGTTTCCGGAATCCGGTTCAGGAGTCGGCTCAGGATCGGTTTCAGGCTCCGTTTTACCGCCGTCAGTTTGGCCATCATCTTTCTTCAATGGCTCGGATCCGTCAACTTCGGCGCTCGATTCGGATTCTTTTGTCGAAGCACCTTCCTCCTCCGACTCGCCTTCGGATTTTCCTGAGTCAACCTCGGCGGCGGCTCCATCCTCCGAAAGAGGCTCACCGGCACCTTCGACCTCAGCGGCCTCCGGGAACAATCTCTCCAGTCGAGCGTCTTTCTCGCGGTCATAGGCCAGAATTCCTTCGACCCAGACCTTTTGAACCCAGGAAGTCATCTCGAGTGGGTTGCCGGTCCACATGACGATGTTGGCGACTTTTCCTTTGTCGATGGACCCATACTGATCTGCAACCCCGCAGATTTCTGCGGCACCCAGAGTAATCGTTCTCAATGCCTGCTCTTGAGACATACCGTTGCGAACAAGCCTTGCCGCCTGATAAGTCAAAAGATGCTCCGGCATGACATTGCTGCGACCACTCTGAAGAGCGAAGCGGATCCGCTTTTTGCGCATCACTTCGGGAATAAAGGTCTCTTCAATTTCTCCAGTAATGGCGTCTCTTTCCCGGTGGATCAGGTCACTGTCCAATACCACGGGGACCTTTGCAGCAGCGATTTCATCCGCTGCCAAATGGGCATCTCCTGAGAGAACGAGCACTGCTCTTCCTCCCCAGCCCCTCTTCTCGATCATTGCCAACGCAGGAGCGACATCCGTCGCTGAACCACAATGAATCCATGCGCCAAGCTTCCCACCCTCGAGGTAGGCCAGGTGACGATGGCGATCATCCAGATCTTCTTCACGGATCAGAGATTTCCCCTTCTCGCGGGCCTCGGCAGGGGGCAGGGCGTCCATCTCATCGCTGCTCTCTGCTTCCTGGTCATAACGGGTTTCCGCAAGATTTTCGTGCCAACGGTCAAACTCACTAAAGACTTCTCGAAGCTCAGCGCGCTGACGCAGTCGGTCGTAGCCACCCTTTGGAGTCACAGACATCTTGAGAGCGATTCCCGGCAAACGAGTCATCTCATCCGGAGACAATCCAATCGGATGCACGATTCGGCTCACTCCACCGACCACGCAGTTATTTCCCTGCATGACGTGAACGGTCGAAACTCCATTGCGAAGAGAGTCCTCAAAAAAGAATCGGGAAGGATCAATGGCGTCATAAACGTCGACAAAAGGTGCCACCGACAGATTTTCGTTGGGAATATCCAGACCGGCTGGATTGTGGGAATCCACCAATCCAGGAGCGAGGATCATGCCGCTGCAATCTACCTCCATGGCATCGTAAGGGATCGCCATATCGCCACCCCCGACAGCCTGAATGATGCCATTCTCAATCAGAATGGTGCCATCGACGACTGGAGCCCCGGAGATCGTTAAAATCTTGCCGCCGGTCAGAGCGACCTTCGGTGAGGATTGGGCTTCTACGGAGCCATGCTGAAAAAGAACCAGCAGGGACACTCCCAAAGCCAGAATTTTGTGAGTCAAGGTCGACATCGAATACCTCGGTTTCAAAGCTTCCGCAGCCTCTGCTGACGGAAGGTTGTTCTCAGTTTTTCTCGTATGAAAGTACACCGTCCAGCATGACCTTTTCGATTCGGGTCAATGCCGAAAATGGGGAGCCATTCCAGAAGACCAGGTCCGCCCTGCGGCCGGGTTCCAGAGTTCCCACCTCTTTTTCGATTCCCAACAATTCCGCCGGGTATTGCGTCACCATGCGGAGTGCTTCAGCGGGCTCGACTCCATAACGGATGGCGAGCATTGCCTGACGGGCCAGTCCTTCCTCACCGCGGAGGTCCTGTGCGCTCAACGCCATTGGAATCCCCGCATTTGAGAGATCCCGAACAGTGTGCAGTCGACGATTTCTCATCTCACTGGACCCGGCTGTAATGCCACTGGGCTGATCAAAGATCGGCCCAAACACGACCGGCGTTTCCGTTTTCTTGAGAAGATCTACGCGTTTCCAGGCCTCGACAGGGTCCTCCAAAGTGAAGGTAATCCCAAACTCTTTGGCGAAACGGAAAGCGGTCTCAATATCGCTTCCTGTCCGGGCCTGAATTCGCATGGGAACTTCACCCGCAAGGACTCCCTGCAAAACCTTTGATGCTTCTGCAGATGTCTTGTCGGCCCCGGTCGGTTCAAGACCACGGGCTCTCAAGAGGGCATCGTAAAAGGCGCGGCGGAAGACCCAGCCCACACCCATACGGGAATCAGGACGGCGGGTGTAAATCGAAACAAATCCTCGGAAAGGGCTGCGGTTACGGGTGCCGTATCTGTAGGCATCGCTACCAACCACTGTTTTCACAGATCCGGTTCCCATGAACCGGTCGGTGACAGGTCCCCCGGTTCGCATCGTCGCCCCTCGCGAGCCGATCACTGCAGAACCATCCGGGCTAATGTAGACGGTCGTCACTCCCTCTTTGAGAAGACGGTCAAAATCCTTCGAACCGTGATCAATTCCGTCCATGATCTCAAACTGGGGCACCACTTCACTGGACTGATCCGTGACCAGACCACTTTCACCAGGAACTCCTGCAGCCATCGCCTGCTTTTCGAGTTCAAAGAGTTCGTCTTCTTCCTCTTCATCGTGGGCATGAGCATGAGGATCATGCTCAGGGTATCCACAGAATAGGCAGCTCTCATCGTGGCGGTGAAGTGTCACGGCAGGACAGACGGTCCCGCAAGGACAGACATCTCCCCCGTGGTACTGATCTTCCATTCCCAATGCTCGAAGGATCGACAGTCTGGGATCCTCGGTCGGGTAAAGAAGCGCATCCATCACATCAATTTTTGCATTGGCATCGATGAGACCCGGTGTCACTTCGTTCACTTCGAGAACTGCGAGACCTTCAGGAGCGCTTCCACCAGCCGTCACACTTTCAATCCGCCCATCTCGAATGACAATCAGGGCATTTTCGATGGTCTGCCCATTTCCAAGATGAGCTTTACCAGCTTTGACGGCATAAGAGTTCACCGGATCAACGGTCTCCTCCTCTGCATTCACCGACATCCCCCATCCCCCCATCAGGAAGATCAGGACCCAGAGTGTCGATTTGTTCATCAGTATGTTTTTCATTTTCTGATGGTCTCCAATTCTTTGATTTCGGTGGGCTCAGCCACCCGCGTTCCATGTCCACCTCGCCAGACGTGGATCACTTTGGAAGCAGGGTCCAGAGGGTCTCCGGAGAAAAGCACCAAATCTGCCCGGTTTCCGGTGGTGATCACGCCGGTTCCGGTCGCCCCTGAAACATGAGCAGGATTACTGAAAAGTGCCCTGCGAGCCGCAGCAGCATCCATTCCGGCAGCGACAGCCATGGCAGCACTCCCACGCAAGTGATCGGCCGGCCCCGCGGGAAGCCCGCCAGCAAAACTCAACTCGACTCCCTGACGGGATGCGCGAACAGCCATCATCAGGTGTGCCTGGTCTCCACCCTCTAACAGAGGGCCAACGACCATATGGGATTTCTGCAGACGGTCGCCCAACAGCTCAATCGGAGAGCGGGCATCTCCACCCGTGTGAATAAACACCGGGATCGCATCCGCAGGCCAGGGCAACGCCAACGCCTGACGCAAATCGATGCCCTCGGCGACAAAAAGTAGTCCTGGTTTTTTTAGTAGGTCCGGTTGAGTCCCCATCCACTCTCGCCAAATCGAAAGCAACGAGGTACGGCTCGTCGGCATCCGGTCTCTAGAGAGGACTGAATCACCCAGAGCCAACATGGTCTTGCCCTCCCCCAATCGGGTGGCCGAAGCCGCAGTGTGACAAAGGAATGTCGCACTCCTGCCATTGACCACTCCCAAGGGTTGTGCCACCAGTGTGGTGTAGAGAACACCATGCTGGGCAGCCACATCGAGCCATGGATCACTGCCGTCGAAACTGCTACCTGCATCCAGGTTCTCATCGACAAGGACTGTTCCCGACCGCAGGGTGCCCGGTTTTCCACGGGTCCCCAGAGCGCCCATCAGATCATGAAGGCCCGGGGTCAACACCGATCCTTCGGGAGCTCGATAAATCCGCTTTCGAGCCTTCTCATCGACCGTGGAATCGGGCAACAAGGCCTCGATCTTTCCTTCCTGATCAATGATGACGGTCCAGTCCCCCTCCAGAGTTCCCTCTGCGAGAAGAACTTTTGCCCCGGTGATCATCATTCCCTGATCACTGGAAAAGGCCGGTGTCGAAATCAAAAGCAGGCTGAATGCAATGCAAAGACTGAAGACCGCACTTGTCAGGAGTCGATGCCGGAAATTACGTTTCAGAATTGTGTGCTGAGACATCAGAAACGCCCCCCTCTCGCTGCCGATGCTTCTTGCCAGACCACTTCGCCATCAATGATGACTTTCACAGGTCGGGCAGAAGCCTGAGTTTCTGGATTGGCACTCCACAGGACGATGTGATTCTGTCCAGGACGGAGTCCATCGCGGCGACTTCGAATGCCCCGAAGACTGGTGGACTGTGCGCTTGAAAGAGCGGAGTCGCCCGTCATCTTCCTCGTCATTCGCCAAAGTCCCGATCCTGATCCGCCGCTGCCGATCACCCAATCAAACTCATGATCGGTCAGTAGCTGAGCCAGATTTGCAGAACGGCGCGGGCTTGAGGTGAACACGCCAGGACCCGAGGCGGACATCGATCCGGCAGGTTCGTCGATAATAAAAGAAATGTCTTCGAGGTCTTTGAGTTGATTGACCACGAGCGCTGCTTCGTCTGCACCATGAAGAATGGCATCCAGATCAAACATGCGGATCAGTTCACAGGCGTTGAGGAGATCCGCTGACTTCCGTGCGGTGATCAGGACTGGAATCTTGTGGTCCAGCGCTCGCAGAAGAATATCTGCTTCTTCAGCGAGATCGGGCCGACGAGGTTTTTCGGGAGCTTTTTCAGCATCATCCGACTTCTCCTCACCTTCCTCTTGGCTTTCTTCAGGTTTCCCTTCTGATTCACCGTCTGCTTTTTTCTCGACCCACTTTTTCAGTTCCTCAAGATACTCTTCGAGGTCTGATTCGTAACTGTCGAGGCTTTCACGACGCTCGCGAGCTCCCCGAAACTGTTCCAAAACCTTGTCGAAGGCCCGAATACGAGCAGCAGGGGACCCACTGGAAAGATCGATACAAAGGGCGGCTTCTTCCTCGACGAGCACACCCATGCCGCCCTTTCCCGCCCCCTTCAGAGAAACCCAGCAGGATCGCCCGGCAATCCCGCCATTTCTGACGGGCACGAGATGAACCCGGGTCACTCCGGAAGAAAGAACTTCTTCAATGGCGTCTTGGGAGAATCGGTCAAACCCATCCCAGCTCCACTGCTTCGCTTCTCCAGCCCCCCCGATGGGAAGGGTCAAGACCGAGGCGTGGTCGACGAGTCCTGCCGTGGCGAAAAGACCCTGAGCCGAAATCTTCTTCGACATCAGTGGCACATCCGCATTTTGAGAAATCTCAGCGATTCTGCCACCACGAATCATGATGGTCAGATCTTCCACAATCGCTCCGCGGGACGGGGCACTGACCCCTTGCAGAACGACCGGTCTCTCGAACAACTGACCATGGACCCAACTCGGACAGAGCAGGAGGATCATGATCAGCCACAGTTTTGGTGTATACATAAGTGTTGGCTCTTTCCAAAGAAGTTCGTCCAGTCATTGTTCCCACAAGAATGCTACTGATCAGCTTTTCCAAATGGAAAAATTCAGGAGTCCCTTCAACCATCGTTCTCTGTTTATTGCACCCGCAAACCCTGAACGCCTCGGGCGGGAATCCCCGCAACTCATCAGGCGAAAGCAGGCTCTGCATGCCGTGTCTCGACACACTTCGGATGTGGACCGGTTATTGGACCGGTTCAACTATTCCAATCGTCAAACAGGGCAGGTCGGTAGGGGGATCTCCCCCTCAGACGCTTTGAATACCCCACCGGAAATCTTCCAATATCAAGCAGGACCCCCACAGAGCCTGAAAACTCCATGAAAACCCTGTGAATCAGAAACCTTGTCCTCGAATTCCCCCACCTCTGGATTGCTCCAGGGGTATCCCCGCGATTCATGTCCCCGAATCTCCCGCAGGTCGGAATACAGAATAACCACCAGAATCGCCTCGGGAAACCCGTAGAGTCCCCCGATCTGCTCGCATCCGGCGATTTCCGGGTGCAAACTTCATAGGAGTGGCTGATCGAGGGAGATCGATTTCCCGATGCCCCGGTCTAAAGCCGGAAAGGACTTCAAACATGAGTGCTGGATACCGATCCCCCCTGAGAGGAACGGATCTTTCCGAAGCCCACAGAACCAGAATCGGTCTTGCGGAAATGCTTCGAGGTGGAGTGATCATGGATGTCACCACCGCCGAAGAGGCACACATTGCCCAAGAGGCAGGTGCTGTGGCGGTGATGGCTCTGGAGCGGGTCCCATCCGACATCCGCAGAGATGGAGGCGTTGCCCGTATGTCTCCGGTTGAAAAAGTTGAGGAGATTCAAAAGGTCTGCTCGATCCCGGTGATGGCCAAGGCTCGAATCGGTCATTTCGTCGAAGCCGAAATCCTCGAATCTCTGGAGGTCGACTTTATCGACGAATCAGAAGTTCTGACGCCTGCCGATCACGCTCACCATATCGACAAAAACCGTTTCACAGTGCCTTTCGTTTGTGGAGCGACCAACCTCGGTGAAGCCTTGAGACGGATCGGTGAAGGAGCTGCGATGCTTCGGACCAAGGGAGAAGCCGGGACCGGTGATATCACTGAAGCGGTGCGTCACCTGCGAGCGATCCATTCTGAAATCCGTCGACTGACCACCTCACCAGAGGAAGAGTGGATGACCCTTGCCAAAAACCATGGCGCTCCCTACTCCCTCGTTTGTCAGGTCGCAACGGAAGGCCGCTTGCCTGTTCCGAACTTTGCAGCAGGTGGAATCGCCACCCCTGCGGATGCGGCTTTGGCCATGCGCCTCGGTGCGGAAGCAGTTTTTGTCGGTTCAGGGATTTTCAAATCAACGGATCCGCTGAAAACTGCCAAGGCCATCGTTCATGCGACTGCTCATTTCGAAGATGCCCGCGAAATTGCCAATGCCTCCCGGGATCTGGGAGAAGCGATGCCGGGGATTGATGCGAGCAAGCTCCCTGAAGCAGAGCGTCTTCAGGACCGGGGCTGGTAAATCTTGTCTGCAGTTCACGCTGCGGTTCTCGCCTTGCAGGGATCTGTGGAACCCCACCTCAGATCCCTGCATGCAGCGGGAGCCGAACCTGTTGAGGTCCGTAAGCCGGATCAGCTGGAAGATATCAGCCATCTGATCATTCCAGGTGGCGAGAGCACGACCCTCCATCATCTCCTGAAGCTTCACGGACTCGATGAGAAGATCCCTGACCGTGTCAGGGAAGGCTCACTCGCGCTGATGGGAACCTGTGCCGGAGCGATTCTGATGGGAAAGAATCCACAACAGGCACCGCCTCGCTTTGAGCTGCTCGACGTGGAAGTCGATCGCAATGCCTATGGTCGCCAGGTTCACTCCTTTGTCGGCGAAATCGAATGGGAATCAGGCCTCGGACCTGGCACTGGTGAGGGAGTCTTTATTCGAGCTCCCAAATTTTCGAACCTTGGAGATGGCGTCAACATTCTCGCTCACCGAGAAGGGGAAGCTGTCGCAGTTCAGCAGGATCGCTGCATCGCTTGTTGTTTCCACCCCGAACTGACCAACGACCCCAGACTCCACCGCTGGTTTCTGGGACTGTAAACGTCCGGCTGCAAACATCCAGACTGTGAAGATTCAGACGACGGGGCAGCTCCAGGCTCGCAGGTTTTGACAGATCCCCAGCAGGTCAACAGCCGGCAGTTACAAAAACTCCTCGAACTCTTATATAAGTCTTCCAGTGATTCCACCCCTGCATCCCTGGCGAAAGCATCCCGTCTGGCCCTTTCCCTGAGTCACACTTTCCAAAGCGTTTCGAAGAGACCCTTGCAGCGCTTGTCGTGAATCGACCCAGCCATTCTGTGAGCCCATCCAAACCTCATGGAAGAAAGCGCCACCTTCCAGCAGCACCCCGGAGCCAGCAGCCACCCCGGAGCCTACAGCCACTCCGGAGCCTACGGGGATCTCTTTAGGATCCTGATCATGCTGAACCAAGGATCGCGGGGAAGCGGGCTTCGAATTTCATGAGCTGACAGGATCTCCTTCTGCGAACTCCAGCCTTACGCTCTTTTCTTTCAGCCGCAAATTTCAAATTCGGTCACCCTGAAAGGGGACGACAAACTAGATATCACTGGATTAGACTCACGGAAAACGGGAAGATGCGACCGTTGGGAGCCCGCATGCCCGAGTCCCCCGGGTTCCTGCCGAGGAGATGTTCATGACAGAGTCGCAGAATCCAATCGCCAGCCAACCAACCCAGTCAAGAATCGGTATCTTTGGCTGGGGTGTTGTCGCTCCTGGCTGCGACAGCGTAGAAACTTTTCGTCAAAAACTCTATTCCGGAGGATCTTGGCTGCAGAAGTTTGATGATTTCGGACCCAGTAATTTCCTCGTAGGGGAACCCGATTTCGATTTTGAAAAATATCACTCCTGGATCGACGATCGTTTTCCACCAAACCGCTTTGGCCAGCTGCAGAGTAAAATGGGCAGTCCGACCTTAATGGCGGTAGGCAGTTTTATTCAATCTCTTGAACAAAATCCTGGAATCGAAAAGACCCTTCAGGAGTTGGGGAATGCAGCACATGTCTATGTGGGAACCGGTCTCGGAGATCTGCCCACCATTTCCGAAGTAGCCATCGCGGCTGATCGAGCACAAAGTCAGTGGGATGAGTTTTGGGCGAGTGCTGAAAACTGCCCTGCACGAGCAGCCTATGATGCCGGCGATACAAACCCTGAGACCCTTGAAGGGATGCCCGAAGATCCTGAAAAGGTGTCTCCGCAGACCCGGGATGCTGCCCGCAGGACATGGAACCGTTACTGGGCCGAGAGCTCTTCTCGTCTGAAAGAGTATCTTGAATGTAGCCGTGAAATCGAAGGCGAAAGCATCCTCGGCGAAGTCGAAAGCAACAAATCATCGGTGATCCGTGGAAAGATGAAAAAATCTGCCCAGCTGCGGAAGGATTGGGGAGTCCCTATCGAACCGTGGAATGCGGTCTCACCTAACCTCCTTTGGAACATTCACAGCTCCGTCGCCACCCAGATCACCATGATGGGAAAAATCACGGGACCGAGCTTCTCCCCAGTTGCAGCATGCTCCACCTTTGGCGTCGCACTCAAGCTCGGGATGGATGCCATTCAAAGAGGCGAAGCTGAAGCCGTCGTCGTCGGTGCAGCAGATCCCCCACCTCACCCGATGGTCGTTGGAGCTTTTAATGCCGCTCGCGTCCTGTCGAATGACGGGGAAGTCTCAAAACCATTGACGGGTTTGCGAGGAACCCACATCAGTGGTGGGTCCTGTGTCTGGATCATCGGCGATATGGAAAAAATGCAGGCTCGTGGATTCAAACCTATCGGCATGGAACCCATCGGAGTCGGCCTGACTTCCGATGCGGATCACATCATCACGCCCAGCGAAGAAGGTCCGACGGCCTCGATCCATTCAGCCCTCGATGCCGCTGACGCGAAACCTGAATCGGTCTCAACATGGGATCTTCACTGTACTGCAACACCCGGTGACTATCTGGAAGTCGAAAATGCTCGCAAGCTCTTCCCCGAAGAAATCCTCATGACTGCCCGTAAGGGAACATTTGGTCATGGAATGGGTGTCTGCGGCGGCTGGGAACTGACCGCTCAAATGCTCGCCGGAGAATCAGGACAACTGGCACCGACTTCCTTGAACGAATCGGAGATAAATCCGCAGATCTCCGAGGTTCACCGGAACTTCACCGGCCCTGACGCCGTCCCCTTGCCAGAAGGCCTCGCAGGAAAACTCTCCATGGGCGTCGGTGGAATCAACGCCTGTGTGATCTGTCGCCCGCTAGATGGATAATTGAGCTCGATCCTCCGGTAATTTTCAGCAAATTGCTCAATCACCTCACCACAGGTGGCTAAACGCTCTTCCGGAGGGTCTGAGCATCGGATATTCTCTCAGCTTCGTTCATCATCCGTGTTTGCCTCTGGGCCAATCGGACGATGTTGAGATCTCCTCATGAGAGATCTTTAATTCTGAAATACCAAACCCTGAAGGAGAACCCATGAAGTCTTCACTGACCGGGATCCTGTTTCTGTTCGCCTTAATGCTCGTTCTGACCCCTTGCGGTCTTGCTGCCCAGGAGAAAACCTCCGAAGAGGACAAAGGCCTGCCATGGGAGACGGACATCTCCGTCGCCATGGAAAAAGCAAAAAAGGAAGGGAAAGACATCCTGATCAACTTCACCGGCAGTGACTGGTGTGGTTGGTGCAAGAAGCTCGACGGCGAAGTCTTCTCAAAGCCAGCATTTGACGAAACTGCCGGCAAACAGTTTATCTATCTGTACCTCGACTTCCCCCAAGCTGAAGAACTCAAAGCCAAGGTCGTGGCTCCAGAACTGAATGATAAGCATCGCGATGAGATGGGAGTCAACGGTTACCCGACCATCATTCTTGCCGATGCCATGATGCGCCCCTACGGAAGAACTGGATATCTCCCCGGAGGACCCGACGCCTACCTGAAAAATATTTCTGATCTTCGGACCGACGGTGACAAGCTCAAGAAAATGCTCGCCGCCGAAAAAGATGCCGCTGAAAAAATGCTCACCGACGTCTTTGGTGTCATGACCAAGAATGAGCTTCTGGGTTACCCCGGATACTCCATGTACCTGGAAATGGCAGAGAAATCTGACAACGACGACCTGAAAAAGCTGGTGGCTGCCCATAAAGCCAACATGCGTCTTCAGGAGCTGATGAACACCCAAGAGCCTGACTTCCCAACACTGGTCGCTTTCTTGAGCGAAAACCCCAGCGTCGGTGGACCGGATGCTCTTAATGCACTTTGGTTCTGCCAGCAATGGTTGATGGAGCAGGATCGAAAGCCGGAAGCCCGCAAGTTCCTCCAGCGAATGCTGGCTGACCCTCTGGTCGCCGACAATGAGCAGGGTAAAAAGATGATCGAACAGGCCATCATCAATCTCGATCACTCTGAAGGAAACCACGATCATGATGGTGACGGGGTTCCTGACCACTAAATCAGGAGAATGACATTCCTGTTGAAAGAGGGTGGATCCTGTGGATCCACCCTCTTTTTTTGATGCCCGACTATGAAAGAGTTCAACTTCCCGCTGAAACTGGGTGATCACCATTCTCGAAATTGGCCCGATTCGGTATGATGGATTTCAGCAGAGGGAGAAAAGTGGTGAACAAATCAGTTCGTCCAAAACCAGGTTGTGAAGGTTTTCGCCGTTCAGGGACGAGAGCTCCCGGCCGTTCAGGCCGTCGAAGAGCATGGGCCCTCGGATTCGTTCACGTCCTCATCGCTGGACATCTCATCCATTGGTGGCTGACAGGTAGAACCCTGTCCCCCATCGAGCCCTCTGAAAGCATGTACACACTCGAAAATGGGCAGGTCAACGCGGGCTTCATCTTTTTTGTGGTGGCGATTCTCTCCACCGCCATCCTCGGTCGCTGGTTTTGTGGCTGGGCATGTCACATGGTGGCTCTGCAAGATCTCTGTGGCTGGCTAATGAAAAAAGTGGGGATCACCCCACGACCCTTTCGCAGTCGGCTGTTATCACTGATCCCCTTCGTCCTCGCCTTCTACATGTTTCTTTGGCCCTCAATTAAAAGAGAAACTTTCCCTTTTCTTGAATCCATGATTCCAGGGCTGACAAACTGGTTCTCTCCAGTCAAAGCGTGGCCCGGATTTTCCAACCATTTGTTTGTCGACAACTTCTGGGCAACCTTCCCCTCAGTGATCGTTTCAATCCCGTTCTTTTTCGTCTGTGGATTTGTGGTCGTCTATCTTCTTGGGGCCAAGGGTTTCTGCACCTATGGCTGCCCCTATGGTGCTTTTTTCAATGTCGCCGATCGCGTCTCACCGATGCGAATCGTCGCCGACATGTCCAAATGTGAATCCTGTGGCTTGTGCACCGCCAACTGTACTTCAAACGTTCAGATCTCCAGAGAAATCAAGGTGCATAGCCAAGTCGTCGATGCGGGCTGCATGAAGTGCCTGGACTGTGTGGATGTCTGTCCCAACGGCGTGCTCTCCTTTGGATTGGGCAAGCCTGGCCTTCTCGCCAAAAAAAGCCCTGAGGCTCAAAAGGTTGCTCGCAAATCACATTTGTCCTGGACTGGTGAAATCCTCATCGCAGGAGCCTTCATTCTTGGCTGGTTCAGTTGGCGTGGAGTCTACGAACAAATTCCACTCCTCATGGCAACCGGGATCGCCCTGTCTGTCACATTCCTTTGCTGGAAATCGGCGCAACTTCTTCTCGACTCGGATGTCTCACTGCAACAGCGTCCATTACGACGCGGAGGAGTTTTGACTCGGGGAGGACTGGGGTTGTTGGTCATCACTCTCGCTTGCGTCATCCTCACGATCTCTGCGGGGAAGTCGCGCTGGGACCTGCAACAATCATCCCACTGGATGGAAAAAGCCGCTGTCAATCTCGATCAAGTCCTCTTGCCTGGTAAACCTCCGGTTCCCCAGGAAACTGTAGTTGCTGCTCAAAATGCCGTGGGCTTTCTTCAGTCCCAACTGTCGATCAACCGTGGTGGCTGGGCTCTCTTCGAACCCGAAGGGACCCGTCTCGAAGAAAGACTCGGTTACATGAGTGCCGTCTCGGGAGACTTGCCTGCAGCCAGATTGTGGTGGAGTAGCACCCTCGATGAATCTTCAGTACCAAGCCACGACCTTCTGCTTCGATTAGGACAGTTGATCGAGAAGCAGGAAGGGCCACGTTCCCTTTCCGAGTGGCTTGAAACCTCCCGTGACCGCTGGGGGCTGCAGCCTCCCCTCGTCACACTGAGAGGGTTACTTGGTCAGAAGCAGGCCACGGCCTCTGTTCAGTCTGGGAACTACTTTGCCGCAGCTAGGCATCTGGAAGCGCTGATCCCCTGGATTGGATTCAATCAAGGATTGTTGGGCGATATCGATCGACTGCTCGATTCAGCACCTGACAGCGAAGAAGTTTTCGAAATGCGTAGGAGGATCTCTGAGTTCCGTGCCACAGGGGGAGATTCTCCTGCGGTCAATTCAGTGCCAGGGGTTCGTCAGAACTGACAGACCTAGGTGGCGGAATCCTCCCCCGTCAATCTCAAATAAGCCTGCTCCAAACTCGCACCCTCACGAATTTCATGGGGTGGCATCCCTTGCTCGACCAAGAACAGAAATAGCTGAGAGAGTGCGCCGTTGAGACCATCCTCATGATCCGCATCAAGGCCCACCGTCATTTGAAAGCTGTCGTAATCGACCTGATTCACTTGAGACAGTTTTTTTAGTTCAACAACAATTTCTGGAGTGACCTCGGAGTCGAAAATGATTTCGAATCGACGCTCTCTCCGGGTGACTTCCTCAACGGTTCCACTGGCTACCAGCTCGCCATTGACGATCACTCCCACTTCATCGATCAAATCCTGGAGCTCAAGCAGATTGTGAGATGAAACGATCACCAGAGAGTTTTTACCCAACTCTCTCATCAGGGTTCGAATCTGACGGGCATTCGCTGGATCGAGTCCAGCGGTCGGCTCGTCGAGCAGTACGATTTCAGGATGAGCCAGAATCGACTGGGCAACACCCAATCGTTTGCCCATACCATGCGAAAGAACTGACGCCCCACGATGAAGTTCAGTTTCGAGGCCCACCAGCTTCATCACAGTTCGAGCCCTTAGGACCATCCCAGCAGGAATAGATCCGTTCATGGGGAGGCCAATTGAGTGCGTTACTTTGCCT
>NZJA01000070.1 GCA_002691835.1 Planctomycetota bacterium | reverse complement strand
TGTTCACTTCTGGCCCCCCTGGCCTTTGCCAGGATGCCTGTGACGCCAACGATGACGGCAGTGAAAATTTGGGAGACGCCATCTACGCTCTGGCAGCACTCTTTTCCGGAGGCCCAGCTCCAACGGTTCCCGGTCCGCTCGACTGCGGGACGGATCCAACTACGGACGCTCTCGATTGCGAGAGTAGTCTAAGTTGCCCGTGATTCGCTCCTGAGCAGTGAGTGAACTTTTATCGAACCTCACTCTGGACGCGGATTCGCTTCGTACGCTTCCTGCATTCCTTCTGCCCAGCTGAATGTGGGCAAAGACCGACCTTGAAGAGTAGAAAGATGGCCCTGCATCTGCCGGCTTCCGGGATGAACATATCGCCAATCTCCATCTCCGAAGACTTCATGACAGAGAGCGGCCACTGCAGGGTCATAAGCTCTGAGTTCGTCTCGAGTATTCACATGATTGTGTTGAGGGTCATTTTCCCGATTTGTACCAAACCAGCTTTGAACCGCTTCAGCCCAGTATTCCATCCGGTTAGTTGCCGCGTAGACCCCTGCCCAAAGACCCTTCTCCATCGCAGCTCGATAGGTCTGATCGAGACGGTCATCAAACGTAGGATCGAGTGTCACTAATCCCATTTCATGGATGGCATGGGCGAACTCATGAATCAAAATATTCTCTTTAGCGTACGGATCACCCTCAAAACCGAGGAGGTTTTCCTCACCGCAGGAAACGCAGGGCCTCCAACGGGTTGCACCAAGCCCACGCGCTCTCCGATCCCAATATTCGGGGGGACGAAGATCCGAATGCTCAGGAACATCCGTCGTCCATTCGTCATGAGCCATCACCGTGAATCGAGTTTTCGAACTGGCCATCGCTTTCAGAATTTCCGGGCGGTGGCCCACCATCTTGAGAATCAGGTACCGTGCTTCCAATAACGCTTCTTCATATACACGGTCGCTGGAGACGACAGGAAAACCGCCAACATCGACATGTAATTGATAAAAATCATCGAGCTGAAATTCTTGGCGAATCTCTTCCGAAACAGATCGAACAATCTTTTGGGAGCCTTCATCTTGATAGCTTGCTGGTAAACATCCCACGCATAAAAGTACCAAACAACAAATCCAATGAGGCATGCCTATTCCCTCTCGTCATCTGGAACATGATCCAGAACAGGGTTTCCTGTATCCAGACTCCGAACAGCACCGTCGATCGTATTCAGATCCGGCAAAACGTCTTTTTTACCGGTCTTCACCGTTAGGGTTTCGATACTACGGGCCTTGGGAATCACCCGGCCCTGGAATGACCCAACGGCCGAGTTATAGGAATTGAGAGCCTTGCCCAAATTAGACCCCACTTTTCCAAGGTGCTCTGTGAAAGTCCTTAAGCGGTCATGAAGCTGAGAGGATTCATCCCAAATTTTCTGGGCGTTCTCTGCCAGCTGCTCTTGTTGCCAATAGAGAGCAACCGTCTTCAACAAGGCAATCAGAGTCACCGGTGTGGCGATCAGTATTTTGTTTTTCATCGCTTCTTCCTGAAGATTCGGCTGGGCTGCAAATGCCGCCGCCGCCACCGACTCAATCGGAATAAACATCACTGTGAAATCGACTTTGCCACCGACCACCGTCGGATAATCGCGCTTGGCAAGCTCCAGCATCGTTCGACGAACTGTTTTGCCATGAGCCTCAAGATGGCTATCCCGCTCCGCAGGATCGGTCGCTTCAATCGCACGGTCGTAATCGGCATATGGAACCTTGGCATCGAGAGGAATCTTGCCTTTCCCCGGCATATTCACGACCAGATCTGGTCTTTTATCGACCCCTTCCTGATCCTGACGAGCAAAATCACAATGCTCCGTCATTCCCGCCATCTCACAGATATTTTCCAAGGCTATTTCACCCCAGCGTCCACGCGACTGACTTGATCCTTTCAAGGCAGTCGAAAGAATTTTGGCCTCATGACCCACCTGTAGCGTTTGCTCCGAAAGTTGCCGCACCTGCTCATGAAGAGATGAGAATGATTCTGTTCGTGTTTTCTCAATTTTCTGATGCTGTTCTTGAAACTTGTCCATCAATGTCTGAATCGAAGTGAATTGCTTGTCGATAGCTTCGTGGCGCTTTTCTAATTCAGAAACATGCTTTTCTTCTGACTTGCCCAACCTCTGTTCTGCATGATCCAGAAATTGCTTACGATTCTTTTCCAACTGTTCTGCGGAAAATGCCTGCATGCTCTCTTTCAAAGATTCCCGATCAGCCTGAACCTGATTGAGCCGATCTATTGCGGAATCTCTTTCAGCTTCACTGCGAACCAGGTTCTCTCGAGATTCTTGGGACTCAGCCCGATACCTTTCTCCTGCGTCTTTCTGCTGGATCAGTTCTTCTTTTAAGTCCGAAATATTTTTCCGTGACAAATAGAACCCCAGAAGAAATCCCGCGACGCTGCCAAGCAATATGAGGAAAGGCCAAATTTGATCCATGATGCATCTCTTCTCGTTCAATATGGAATCGGAGCCAACCGAACAGAATATCTCGTTTGTACGACTCAGGCCATATCCCGCAATAATCCGTATCAATCACTCCAGGTCAGCGATTCAAACCGGGGGTAATGCCACTCAATCGGTCGCTGAAGACTTCGATCGCCCCATTGCCTTTTTTGTGGCGTCTTGAAAAGCGGCCATTAATGCTCCTGTTGAAACACCGATCATGAGTGCTCCATTGACCGCTTCCAGTGGTCCGAGCAACTTGTGTTTCTCAGACATCACCACATCGCCATAGCCCAAAGTGGCGAAATTCACTGCGGAGTGATAAAAAGCTGAGCCAAAGTCGTCAAACTCACCCAGATACCGGAACAACTCAGCCCAAACTGCAATCTGAATCAAATTGCCCGCCAGTAATAGCACCGTGATGACCTGCATACCTGCGATACCAAACCAGGCCGATGGATTCTGAAGCTTGCTGTTTCGGTGACGGTAATACCTCAACACCCAAATCAAGACGGTGAGTTGTAAAAACAAACACACCATAATGGTTCCAACTCCAAAGATTAGATTGGTCAACATGGCGCAGTTTCCTTTTCTGAATTAATCCCCGATAGACGATCCAGGACATAAACAGCGAACCAGGCGTAGAGGGATACCAAAAGAAAAAGACTCACCCTAGTTAAAAAAGCCTGGTAGACGTCCTTGCCATTTTCACTGTCCATGACAGCTGCACCCAAAAGAATCATCATCGTAGTTGAGACGCTCTGCCAAAAAGAGGCGGGGAACCTCGTTTCCAAGACTCCGTATATTTTCCCACTAATAAAGGTCATGAATATCAGTGCCCACAAGAAAAACATCCACAGGCTGACAGACAAACTCAAAAACCACCAAAGAAGAACCGCGAAGAAACCACCTAAGATTGTCGCTCCAAGAAGTTCGTGACCTGATTTTCGAACATTTATTACAGAGCTTTGTTGGCCCAGGACGATCGACTTCAGCACCAGTGGTAAATAAAGACCCGGATTAGTCAAAACAACCAGATATGCCGGCATCACGATCAGTGTTCCACGCAGGGCATTCCAGCTTCGATTTCCCTCTCGAGGATTCACCGATTTTTCAGTGTTTTCAGGCTCTGGGTCCTCTGGAAAGAACGGGTACACCAACCACTGGCAGACTACAGCAATCACGACACCAAGAATCAATGATTCGATGACCAGATTCGCCAACGTCGAGCTGACGGAACCTGCGATAGGTACCAATGAAAATCCTGTCGCGATGAAATGGCCAACTGCTTCTTTCCCTTGAACGACAGACAAGTGGAAACTTCCATACATAACCAGGCTCACGATGAGAATCCCCGCAAAGGGATAATACTCCAAGTATGGAATCAGTAATGTCGCGCTGGTCAATGTGGCTGTCACTGCTATCACGAGTAACAGCAATTTCATGGGCCCCGGAGGGGGTGACGGCTTGGCCGTTAAAATGATCGCCAACATAGGTGCAAGATAGGGCAGTTGAAGCTTCAATCCGTACCCGCATGCCAGAGCAAGTGCCGCAACGATGCTTAAACGAAATGCTCGACGAGTCCGGATTCCCATATCAGGATTCTTCCGTGAAGAAAAATCGATCAATAGGCATAGCTAATCCAGCTCATAAATCGAATGTAAGACTCCCCCAACAACTTCAAAATCGAATGGTCATCAGTGAAAGCAATGACATCTACCTGACCGCCAATTCTTAAACTGGGATAAATCTTCTCAATTTGATTCGCTTCAAAATGAATGACGACAGGAAATCTCTGGGTCTGCCTCAACCAATCCCGATTATTTTGAATTGTAGGCAGGTTTCCTGCCGGAGGTGGCTTCGTCGCACTGACTCCCAATCCGATGCTGTGTACTTTTCCAGGGATAATCTCGCCTGGAAGAGCATCCAGGAGAATCTCAACGGGGTCACCTTCTGCAAGATGCCCCAGATTGTTTTCCTTGAAATCAGCGATGATCCAAACGTCTTGAATGGCAATCAGAGTCATCACGGGGGATCCAGCTCCTGCAAATTGACCCACATCAGTTCTTAAGTCCGTGATCATTCCTTCAGACGAAGCGCGAACTACTGTGTTTTCAAGGTCGAGTTGGGCTTTTTCTAACGCACTCACCGCTGCCTTGACGAGAGAGTTGTCGGTTTCATCACCACCACGCTGGCCTATCGCTCTCTGCACTTCCGCCTCTGCACCCGTCACCATCGCTCGGGAATATTCGAGATTGGCTCGAGCGATCTCCAATCGACGAACAGAGATGCTTCCCGAATCCTGCTGATACAATCTCTCTTGGCGGTTTGCATCTTGTTCAGCTTTCAGCTCATTTGCCTTTGCCGCCCTGAGATGTGCCGTAGCAGACTCAACTCCGGCGGTGCCAGCCCCCAACTGGCTTTCGGCTTTTTGCAAATCCGATTCGGCTTTAGCTAACGCAATCTCATAATTGGCTCTATCTATTTCGAAGAGTGGCTGACCTTTTACGACCCGCTGGTCATTTTCAGCATAAACCTTCGTTACAATTCCTGAGACTTTGGGAGCAACGCCCACCACAAATCCCTGAACTCGGGCCTGATTGGTATAAGGGGTGTATCTGTCTGCCAGCAAATTCCAAATCAGGCTCAACAAAATCACTGTGATAATTAGCAATGCGCCTTTACTGAACTTTTTCTTCGATTCAGATCCGGTTTGCTGATCACCTGCCGCTGAATCAACCGCGGGCTTTCCCGCTGAATCCGCTTCGTTCAGACTCTTATTTTTTTCGGAGTTTACTTCGGCAGTGACTTGGTTCTCGACCTCTTCAGAACCTTCGCTGTTTTTCTTTTTATTTTTACTCATCGGTTAAAGCCTCACCTTGGTCTTTGGAACCACCCGCAGGTTTGCTATTGAACACATCTGTCCAATCGGTTCGCTCATTCAATGTTTCCCAAGTGTCTGCAGATATCATTTCATTCAAGTCCATTGGTCTCCATCCACCTCCCATTGAGCCGTATAGAGAAGCTACAGATTTCAAGTGGTTCCCTCTATTGAGAACCTGTCTTTCCACCTGTGTGAACAATGCCCGCTGTGCTGACAGGACTCGCTGAAAATCAATCAACCCTTCTCTAAATCGAATATCTGCTATCTCCAATGCTCGCCTTGCAGCCTCAACAGATTGATCGATGTATTCCTGCTGCTCGGATGTCTTTACAACTTCAACTGCTGAGTTGTCGACTTCTTTGGCCGCCTCCATAACAGTTCGTTGGAAATTTTCGAGGAGCAACTGCAACCTTGCGTTTTGGATCTTGATATTGCTCGCGATCGCACCATGGTCGAAAATATTCCACCGCAAGGATGGGCCCACGGTAATCCCACTCGAATCGGGAATCCCGGCAAGACTGCTTTTCGACCAGGAAAGCGAACCCAAAAGAGAGAGCGCAGGGTAATAGTCTGCCTCTGCGATGCCAATTTGTGCGGATTGCGCAGCGACATTCCATGCCGCATTCCTGACATCTGGCCTATGGGCCAAATGCTTTGAGGGAACCATCATTGGGATCACTGGTTTGACAGAAGCTAGCCTATAACCATCTCCTGAAATTTCAGGAACCTCACCGGGAGGTCTTCCCAAAAGTATGCAAATCGCATTGCGGGTGTTTCTCAGGATTAGCTCAAGCTGTGGAACAACGGAAAGAGTTGCCAGGTATTGGGTTCGCGCTTGTTGAAAGTCAAGCTCAGACTCTTCCCCTTCGGCGAAGCGCTCATTCGTGATGTCAAAACTTCGCTTTTGGATTTCCGCATTATTGAGAGTAATTGCGATTCGCGCCTCAGTGACGCGATAGGAGAAATAAACTTGGGCCATCTGGACGGCGATCAATACCTGCAAATCTCTCTGTTGGGCAACAGAAGCAAAGTAATTCGCATCTGCTGACTCCACCGCTCTTTCAAACCTTCCCCAAAAATCGAGTTCCCATCCAAGAACCCCCTGGAACTGGCTGAATACTTGATCACTCGAGCTGGAACCCTCCTGTTTGGAAGAAACTCCATCCACAGAAGTGGTGATCTGCTGGATTTGTGGGTAGAGAGAACTCCCTGCAAGCTCCTGAATAGCGCGGCTTTCAAGCACGCGTAGCCCACCCGATTGAAGAGTGTGATTTTCCCTTAGAGCTTCCTCAATCAATGAGTCCAACACCGGGTCATCGAAACAAGTCCACCAAGATTGAAGGCTTTCCTGTGCAGGAGATGTCGTCGAGGAAATCGGCCAAACTGTGGGTTGCCAACTGTTTAACCAGTGAACTTCAGGCTCTTCAAAATCGGGGCCCAGTGTCTTGCAAGAACAGGTCAACAGGAGCGCAGGCAACAAAATTGTAATGCGCCAAAAACTACTCTGCTTCAATCTGCTCGTGAAATTACTCACTGGATGCCAAATTTGTATCAGAGTTTTCAGCAACAGGATTATCGACCCAATCCATAAACAACTGGTATCCCAATGCCAAAACCACGGCTCCCAAAAACAAGCCAACCAATCCGTATGTAAACATTCCACCCAATGCTCCCAACAGGATGATGGGCATGGGGACCTCAACTCCTCGTCCCAGGAGTAAAGGCTTGAGGAATCCGTCAGAGACTCCAGCGGCTATGAGATAAATCGTCACAAGAATATTGTGCGTTGCAGAAGAGTCTCCCGTCGCCCAGACAAAAACGATAACCGGAAGGGTGATCAACAAGGCTGGGAGTTGGGCGATTCCGATCAACAATGCCACGATGGCCAGGATCCCTGCTGCTGGTATCCCTGCCCAGACGAACCCGAGGCCCAACAGAAGCGATTGAAGAAATGCGACCCCAACAACTCCCAATGCCACCGACCGAATCGTCAAGGTCGACAACTGATGCAGCTTGGGCCCCTTCTCCTGAGATGTCAGTCGGCAGAGTATCCGACGAATCGAATCACTGCCCGATTGGCCATACGCCATCATGATTCCTGCAATAATCAGAGAACCCAAAAACTTGAGCAGGGAGCTGGCTGTATTGGCGACTGAGGAAAGCAGGCTTTTGGACATCTCTGTTAACTGCGGCTGGATCTTCTCTATAAAGTTCGGGAGATCTTCTGACGCCTGTAACCAAACACTTGAAACCGTACCGCCAATGATGGGCCACTGCGAAACCGATTCCGATGGCGGCTGAATGGTGAAGCCTTCGGAGTTCCATTTCTCATACTGATCGAATGCATATTCTGAAAATGATGTTCCTAACAATACTGTTGGAATCCCAATCAGAAGTAATCCTGCAACCACCACCAAAGTCGCAGACCAACCTTGCCGGTTTTTCATTTTCTGGGCCAGAATCTGCTGAAGGGGATACAAGACGACTGCCAAAATTAATCCCCATAGCATCAGTCCAAGAAAGGGGGAAAAGATTTTCAGGCAAACCATCACCAGCAGAATGACTAAACCAAAATGAATAAAAGTATCATTAAGGTCACTAAACAAACGCCTTCGATTAACACGATCCTCAGAAGTCATTCCCCCCCCTGTTCCTGTAATTAATATAAACGAAGTATTGTGAGAATGTATCTCATAACGCCTGAAGCTGTTCGCTGATCACCCTGATTTAGTCGGCTTTCAATCGAGTAATCATCCTATGCGGTGATAATGTCGAGGAAGCCCTGTCCCCACTTTTCCAGTTTCTTCTGGCCAACACCTGAGATCATCGCCATCTGGCTCAATGTCTGGGGCTTGAGCTGAGACATCTCAACGAGCGTGGAATCGTGGAAAATAGTGTAAGGGGGGACCTCAAGTTGCCTGGAGAGCTCCAGCCGATGCTGACGAAGACGCTCGAAGAGACTTGCCTGCATGGCATCGAGGCCCATTTCTTTCTTTTTGCGACGCTTGCGAGTGGTTTTTTTTGCCAAGCGATCCTTGCGGAACAAAAATACTTCTTCACCCCGCAGAACTGAACGACAACGGGGATCAAGAGAGATGCCGTTGTGCCCCTCCAGATCGATGCGAACCATCCCCCGAGAGGCCAATTGACGAAAGACGGAATGCCAACCGGCTTCATCTAATTCGGTGCCAATACCATAAACACTCAAATGGTCATGGCCGAACTTTGTGACTTTTTCAGTGGGATTCCCCACCAGTACATCGATGACATGGGCTTTGCCAAAAATTTGCCCGGTGCGCGAGATCGCAGAGAGCAGCTTTTGGGCGAAAACCGTTCCGTCCATGACCTCTACCGATCCGGAACAATTATC
>NZJA01000069.1 GCA_002691835.1 Planctomycetota bacterium | reverse complement strand
TGTTATAGCGGGACAATATATTAATTACTATAAAGAATTAAAACGCAAGAAAATAACATATGATAAAGTAATATTTTGGATGCATAATGAAGATGGTTGGTACACTTGGTATAGAGGAAATATAATGAAAAAGCGAGATATAAAATATGCGTTTGATAGGATAGATAAACTAGTGTGTGTAAGTGAGTTACATGCAAATATAATGAAGGCCAAACTCAAAGCTCTCGACTACATAACACCAAAACCTACTACGTATATACAGTCTATTGACAATGCAATTGATTTAGATGATTGGAATGGTATAGAGGCAAATAGAATTAAAGGCAGGATAGTTTGGTCTAGTAGCCCGGATCGTGGATTGAAACACATCTTGGATAATTGGAGTGAATTAAAGCGTGATAACCCAGAATTAACATTACATATTGCTTGTCCACCTTATGCTAGCGATTGGGATAAAGGCTTGATTGACCAAGATGGAGTAAGATGGTTAGGAGCGTTGTCGCCTAGGTTATTGAAGGAGGAACAATTGAGAGCCGAGTATTGGATATATCAAAGTGATTATTTAGAGACGTATTGCATTACGGGATTGGAAATGATGATGGCTAAAGTAAAATGCATGACAAATGGAACAGGTAATCTAAAGAACCTATTTAGTGGAGATAGGGGAATGATAATAAATGATAATCCAGCGACGGTAGGGAAGATGATAACACGTGATAAAACGGATAGAACATTCGCACGTAAGTGGGTTAAACAAACGGATAAAGCATATGAATGGGCCAAAACACAAACGTGGGACGTTCGTGTAAATGAATGGTTAAATTTAATTAACTCGTTGTAGTAGCGCTGGAATTATTTTAATATGAGTGACGTTGTCTTGGTTCTAGAACGCGATTAAAACGCAATATAAACGTGTTAAAACGCAAGTAAATGGACAACAATTGAATGAAATGTGCACGTATGGATCTTTAAATATACGTCTGTCCCAATATCCAAATCTAAATAAATCAAACGATAAAAATATGCTTATGTATGACAAGTTGATCGTGTGTTATGTGAGATAAAGGCGAGTGGGTATTAACCCCTATTCATCGCAAGCCAACCACTTTCGACTCGACGAGTATATATTTGCGAACATTGAGGTGTTCACAACGTTTCACAGTGAACATAGGAGGATACAACAACGTTCCGCATGTGACAATGAGGATATTGCAAATCCAAATACATTTCATGACATTTCATAACGAAACATGCGGTAACATTTGGCTACCGTAATAAAAGGTCGTATATTTACATATATGAAATAAAGGAATACATACCAAGGCTAGGGGAGGTGCTACGATAATAATAAATAATTCAGCACCGGGTACAGAACTACTTATACCTTACAACATACCAACGTAACAAATAATAATACCTTACACCGTGATAAATCATACGGTGGGAATACCTATGTCCATACTGAATACTATATTATATATTTCGTCCGGCGGCATACCGTACGCATACATACCAATATATCCCATACGCGCTACTGTCCATATATGCGTGGCTATATGAGACAAGGGTTGGGAGCCATTTAAAGCTCGAACACGATACTACACCATCGATTGTATATACTTATATTTGGTAAAGTGGGAATGTATTGATTCCGCGCAGATATTAAATTCTTTTTTTCTAAAAATTTTTGGTATCGATAAAGATATATACCTATATTCGTTCTACCTTAGTAAAATGTATATTGTTCCTATGTCTACCTATTTGATCAAGACTCCAATTTATATCGTCCGTTTCAATTTCCATAGATTCATGTACTACATTTTCACCCCACGTAAACTCTATTATATACTTATCTTTTTCCATTTAGTAGTTTTGTTTTAGTTCGTTCCCCACTAGTTTCTCCACCGTGACTATCCTATTCTGAATATCACTATTTATATTTCCTATGATCTCCCTGTTTTCTTGATTCATTTTCCCCACATCATTAATTAATATATCCAGCTTCGAATCCACCTTACTAATCCTTTGATTTGTTCTCGCTAAATCCCTATAACTATCCCCTTCCATCCTCGATCTTATATCAATTAATTCAGATAAAACTTTTGAATGTTGAGTATCAAAATCCTTAAATTGTTGTTTTTGCACCTTTATCAATTCATCTTGCAAGAAAGCCAATTTATCCTGTTTGGTTTTTGTTGTAGTGGTGAGGTAGGTAGTAAATGCGACGGTGAGAATGACCCCTCCAGATATAAATGATAAAATAAATAAAAATAATTCCATAACTAGTCTAATGTTTGATTAATAATTTCTTTTTGAGTTAACTCCTTTATAAAATACCCATTTTTAAATAAGCCAAATGTAGGGTAAAAATCAATTCCACCTGGCATTAGTTTTGATGAACGAAAGAACTTGTCACAATCCACTATTATGACTGTATGTTCTTTAGGTATTTCATATAGTTTTGGTTTTATTCTAACACACACCATACACGTTTTCTGCGTAAATGCTACTATTACACTTGGGTCACTTATATATTCGACCAAGTTATCCTCAACTAGTTCTATCACCTCATTCATATGGTCCAATATAATAACAATTATTTGGTTATCCAAATTATCCTTCGTATCTTATTACTATAATGTGAGCGATATATACGTATCGACATATGCATTATTGTTAAGAGGAAGAGGAGTTTAGCTCCTTAGATTTAAATTAAGATATATGGAAAGATCAAAAGAATCACTTAGATTTAGAATACCCGAAAAATGGAGATATAATGGTAATAATCATTTTTTAGGACTTGTTGGTTTAGGATTTGAATTACATTCATCTTTAGGTAATGGAAACAATTTTAAAATGTTGGAGATAGGAACATATAAAGGAGAAGGAGCCTTTATTTTCTCATGCTTAGGTTTATTTGATGAAATACATACTATAGACCCTTGGGAAGGAGATGAACCTGCCTTAACAACTTTTAATGAAACTTGGTCTGATGTTAAAAGAGAATATTGGACTAATACTAGACAATTTAAAGATATAATTCATCATCACCAAGATTATAGCTATAATATGGTAGATAAATTTGAAGATAGATATTTTGATTTTATTTATATTGATGCTGCTCATTCTTATGACAGTGTTAAACAAGATATTATAGATTGGTTGCCTAAGACTAAAAAATTAATAGGAGGACATGATTATCAAGATGAATGGCCTGGTGTTTTAAAGGCAGTTAATGAAAGTTTTGATAATGTTTTGCCTTTTATGGATAGTAGCTGGTTAGCTGAAGTGAAAGGTTAATATTTATAATAAACATTTTTTATGAAGATACTGATTTTAACTCAACCGTATAACGGAGCTAATAATTTTGCTACATCATTATGTACTGATTTTGGGTATAAGCATATTATGGATCCAATGGATCATTTAGTTCCACTAACACAAACTGTACCTTCTTTAGGAGAAGATATGGGAGTTGTATATACTACTTATGATATACCTAGAGGAAGTACACCAGCATTAAATGATTTTGGGTATAATTATCCTGATGAAATTGATGATAATACTATATGTGTTCATAATGTTACATGGCATACATTACCTGGTGGTATTACTGAGGATGCTTTTTTAGCTGATTTTATGCCCAAATTTGATAAAGTTTTAATAATTAGAACTTCAGATGTAGATTGGAATTGGAAAAAACATTGTGCTGCTTTAGCTCAACATGATAATAATAATTATTGGTGGAAGAGATTTAATTTAATGCATGATGTACATGAATATGAGGATGAAATGTATGATGTAGATATATACAATAAACATTACCATGCCCATAATTATTTAACTAACTTTACTATAAATAATCCTAATTTAAAATCTATCCCAACAAGTGAACTTTATGGATATTGGGATAAAGAAGTTGGTGGGGATTATTTTGTAGATTTAGGTAATTATTTAGGTTTACCTATCAATAAATTTGACGTAGATGGTAATAATGATGTTATACATACAGGATTATGGCATAATGTAATTAATGCATCGTGGAAAGAAAGAAGTAGGTGGTAATATAAAAATGTTATGGATTTAGGAGTAGATAAAGTTTATGTAATAAATCTTAAAAGACACAAGTTACGAAGAGATAACATTCAAAGGCAAGCAGATCAATGGGGATTTGATTTTGAATTTATAGAAGGGTTTGATAATCAAGACTATCGTAACAACCCAGAGTTTTTTAAGAATATGAATGAGGTATTTTGGGACCCAGCAGGTCGATGTACTTTAGCTATTTTATGTTGTGCGATGTCACATCGTAAAGCTTACAAACAATTTTTAGATTCAGGTGCGGAAACAGCGTTATTTTTAGAGGATGATGTTGAATTTACTAATCGTGTATATGAATATGATTTTAATGAAGTAAGAAACGAGTTAAACATGCTAGAATGGGGTGTTTGTTGGTATGGAAAATATGTAGAATCCATATATAAAAATGATAAAATAAGTAAACATTTTTTTAATGCATCTAGACATCACCCTGGTCAATATGCTGGACATGCCTATGTTTTAAATAGAAAGAGTGCTCAATGGTTTTATAATAATACTGAAAAAGTTAAATTTGCCGCTGATCTTAGACTTGAGTTTTCTCCATTTCTTCATATTACTGTAGGTAAATCTATCTTTATTCAAAAACATATCCACCACTATTTAGATAATGTTATGGTTGAGAAAGAATTTATGCATTATACCTTAGAAGATGCTGATAATCCAGATGGGTGGGATTCAAGTGTTAAAACATCTAAATTTATGAAACCTAAAAGTTACCAAAAATCCAGTAGAGGTTTTCAAACTAAAGTACTTGATGGTTGGGAATTTTTCTTCTAATATTTATAATAAAATATAAATCATGGCGATAGTATATCAAAAATCATTTTCTGGGTCATTAGATAGTAATGGAGCTCAAAAAGCAATGCCTCTACCCGCTTTAACTAAGGGTACAGCATATACATTTACAATAGGATCTAATGTTTCTTGGCAATCATATTGGGATAATCCATCTAGTTTATATCTGACTTACGAAACGCCATATAACTACTCAGGATCTTATGCTGGTCAACCTAAAAATGCATCTGGTAGTTTTGCATTCTCAAATATAAATCAAAAATTCGTTACCGCTAGTTTACAAAATGACGACTATAAATGGTCAGTAAATGGAGCGTTTGATGATGATAATCTTCAAAACCCATCAATTGTATTTACACCTGATGTAAACGTTGCATTAAGTGAAAGTTTTGTAAGAGTAGTTGGTGAATTAGATTTTTTAATAACTATATCAGATTAAAAGCTTCTTAAAGTAATGCGCCGGAGGCTTGGCTACCCGGGATATCCTTCGTATATTTACCATGTTGTAATAATGAAGTTACAATACTAAATAAAGGTTATGAGTAATATAATTAAAGGTAGTGAACCAATTCCAAAGTATGTGTTAACAGTTGATATTAACATTGGATATGAAAACATATGGCGTGGAGATGATATTAGCGAGGGCATACATTACAGAAATATCGCAATTAAACATTGGGGTAAAGACGCAGTATCGTTAATGTCAGCATAATAATATAAGAGTAATGCACAGGAGGCTTGGCTACCCGAGATAGCCTTCGTATATTTAGGGTATATTAATAAATTAATTAAAATAAATAAAGGTTATGGTAAATTTAAAAGAAGTATTAGAATTCATTCAGAATGCAGATCAATCAGAAATTAAAGCAATTAAAAATGCAGTTGCGATTAAAAGATCAGAATTAGCTTATGATGCTAAAGTATCATTTAGAGTAGGTGATATAGTAGGTATTGATCATAAGAAAATTGATCCTAAGCAAAATTTTAGAGTTATCAAAATTAATAGTAAGAATATTAAAGTTCAAGCTAGTGATGTTGGTGATGGTAGAATAGGTGGTCAGTATACAGTTTCTCCAAGTTTATTGGTAAAAAAGTAATTGAAAGTAATGCATGGGAAGCTTGGCTTCCCAAGCAGCCTTTCGTATATTTAGGTATAAATAAATAATTAATTAAATAAATAAAAGTTATGTTAGATTTACAAAAAGTAGAGTTTATGAATAAGAAGGTAATGAGTGAAATTGCTCCAAGTATTTTCACAATGAAGCCTTCAAGTGATGTTACTGAAAAGTATACACATATTCCAACTGAAAAAGTTATTGATGATATGGAATTGTTAGGTTGGGGTGTTGTTGATGTTAAGCAAGTAAAAGCTAGAACTCAAAAAACACAAGGTGTTCAGAAGCATTTAGTTGTTTTTAGAAATAATGATGTTGTTATTAATGGTGAAGATGGAGATACAGTTTTTCCACAAATCGTAATGACTAATTCTCATGATGGGAAAAATTGTTTCCAATTTACAGCTGGGTTGTTTAGAATGGTTTGTGAAAATGGATTAGTTATTTCAGATACTCAATTTGATGATATTAAAATGCGTCATATGGGTTATACGTTTGAAGATTTACAGGTATTAATTAAGGATATCGTTGAGAAATTACCTTTAACAGTTGATTCAATGAATAAAATGAAAGCTGTTGAATTAGAAGAAGAGCAAATGTTTAATCTTGCTAAATCATTTCTAGATATTAGAGTAGAAGGTACTAAAAATACTTACGATAATCAAGCAATTGAAGACGTTTTAAATGTTCAACGTAAAGCAGATGAAGGAAATATGCTTTGGGAAGTATTTAATAGAATTCAGGAAAATATTATTGAAGGTAATTTTGAATACAAAACACCATCAGGAAAATTACGTCAAGCTAGAGTTATTAAAAACTTTAAGCAAGATCAGGACGTGAATAAGAAAATGTTTAGTAAAGCATTAGAATTAGTAGCATAATGAGATTATTATTATTTACACTTGGATTAGGTTTTCTTCTTGCTAGTTGTAGCAAGGAGGAAATCGCTCCATACCCTTGTTTGGATGGAGATTGTAATGCTCGATTTTATATAGATGAGCAAGTTCAACCTAATGCATATCAGGATGATAATGGTTATTGGCATATTGAATTTTATGGGCCTAAGTATTTTACTATTAGAGGTGAATTAGATGAATTAGCAGATGAATATGTCATTAATAAGGTTCCATTAATAGAAACACAATATGATTCAGATTATTGGGTAGCCTTTGATACTATTCAATTTACAGTACCCACGTATTCAGTATTAAGTTGGTTTAGTAATGGAGATTATAATAATTTAATACCAATTGGTGATCAAACTTATACTTTAACTGATTTAGCCCAAATTATGCCACCTCTTAATATAGCTGGTTATCAAATACAAAAGAATTTTTGTTGGGAATGTCCATATGCTGAAACATTATTAGGTACATACAGTAAATATAATTATAATCCTCGTCAACAATTTTATTTAGATAATGAAATGATTGGCGATACTTTACAGGTTTTTACCAAAACACTTTTTAATAGTGATGTAGGTGAAAGGATTGAAGTAGAAAATAAATTTAAAATAATAGTACACTAATGGAAAGAATAACAGTAGAACAAGCACAGGAATTTATACCATTAAAAGAAAACTATGGTAATACAGAAGTTGAATATGCTTCATATTTCACACTAACTCCCTCAGAAATGGGAGATGGTTGGGAAACAGTAACTTATTATACTACTAAGAAACGTGGTATTTATAACAAGAAGGGTGAAGGTGATCAATGGGTTTATGTTTTAAAAAACAAAACACTACCAGGACTCCTAAAAATAGGATATACAAAATTGACACCAGATGAACGAGCTAAACAGATTTCTACGGCAACAGGTGTGCCACTTCCATACGAAGTAGCATGGGCTTTCCGTTGTTATAACGGCGAACTATTAGAAGGCGAAGTACACCATGCATTAAAAAATTATCGCGTTAATAACCAAAGGGAATTTTTCCAAATTGGTTTAGATGAGGTAATAGAAACAATTGAATTAATAGGTAAAAATTTTAAATAAATAGATTATGAGTGAAAATACACAAAAACCAGATCCTAAAATTGAAGCAATTAACGATTTAGTAGCAGTATCAACAATAATGGAAGATTATTGGAGATTCCATCCTGCAAATCCAAAACAAGAAAATGTTGTTGAGGAATATGCTAAATTGGAAGCAATAAAGGCTAAAATAGAAGGCGACTTAAATAAATTAGATGTTAATAGTTAAAGTTAAAAAAGGACAAAAAATAGAGCAAGCTCTAAAAAAACTAAAAAGAAAGTTTAGGGATGTAGGTACGCTTAAGGAAATTAGGAAACGTAAAGAATTTGTAAAACCTAGTGAAATTAAACGTAAACAAAAGCAAAAAGCTGTTTATATTCAAAAACTTAGGGATCAGGAGATGGAGTAACAATATGTATAATCAAAATAGATTATGTATATTTACAACGCAAAATTAGATAGAGTAGTTGACGGTGATACTGTTGATGCTACGGTAGATTTAGGATTCGATACCTGGAAGTTCATTAGAATAAGATTAGTTGGTATTAATACACCAGAATCAAGAACAAGAGATTTAGAG
>NZJA01000068.1 GCA_002691835.1 Planctomycetota bacterium | reverse complement strand
GGTGTTCTTGCGACAGACTTTAGCGGAAACACCGTTTCAGGATCATTCCTGGTAACTGTTGAAGATACAGAAGTACCGGCAATCGTCGACCTTCCAGAGAATATGACTGTTTCCTCTGATCCTGGGTTATGCGGAGCAATTGTGACATGGGCTGAACCGTTCATGGTTGATAACTGTGCTACAGATACCTTGTCTTCTGACATCGAGAATAACTCATACCTAAATGTTGGAGTTCATGAGATTTCTTACACTGCGACAGATCTCCATGGAAACGTAACTGTCGATTCGTTCCTGATAGAAGTCGTGGATGTTGAAGAACCGGTTCTTCTCAGCGCTCCGTCTTCTGTAGAGATTCAAGTTGAAGATGGTCTTTGTGGTGCCATTTACGGATGGTCTGACATTCAGGCAACAGACAATTGTGTTGTGGATAGCATTACTTCGAGTCATGAAAGTGGATCTTTCTTCGCGAAGGGAACCACACTAGTTCAGCAAACTATCAGCGATAGCGCTGGAAACAGTATTTCGCATGAGTTTGAAGTGACAGTTGTCGATCATGAGTTCCCACAGTTCAGCTCTTCTGTTGCGGGTCTCAGCCTGCAAAGTGCTGGTGGTGCTTGTGGAACTGAAGCTACATGGAATGAACCGGAAGCCTCCGATAACTGTGAAATCGCGAGCTTGACCAAGACACATCAGCCTGGCGACTTCTTTGAAGTCGGTGAGACTTTGGTCACTTACACCTTGGTTGATAGTAGTGGAAACGAGACTGTGATCGATTTCTTGGTGACCGTCGAGGATGTCGAGGCCCCACAGATTACAGGGCTTCAGAGCAGCCTCACCGTAAATACCGACCCAGGTTTCTGCGGTGCAACCGTCTTGTGGACTGAGCCTCTGATTACAGATAACTGTCTTGTCGATAACATTCTCTCCACACATCAGCCGGGAGATTTCTTCCCTGTTGGAAATACGGTGGTGACATACAGCGTTTCTGACAGTTCAGAGCTTGTTTCAACCTTTGAGTTCCTGGTGACGGTTGTTGATAATGAACTGCCAGAGATCAACAACATCCCTGCTCTCGATCTGATTGAGGCTGAGCCGGGCCTATGTGGTGCTTCTGTGATCTGGAGTTCACCAAGCGTGACTGATAACTGCCAAGTCACAAGCCTTACATCTGACATTGAAAACGGTACATTCCTGGAGATCGGGCAGCACACGATTGTGTTCACGGCTCTTGATATTCATGGAAATGAATCTTCTTCAGGGTTCACTGTCACCATTGTTGACGGTGAAAACCCACAGATCACCGATCTTCCAACTTTAGTTGAAGGTGTCACAACCATTGATAACTGCTTCGGCACTGTTACTTGGAATGAGCCTCTGATCACTGACAACTGCGGAGATTTCGCAATAGAGAGCAGCCACCAGAGTGGCGATACTTTCCCGCTGGGGTCCACGATTGTCAGTTACACGGCAACTGATCTTCAGGGTAATAGTCATACTGATACCTTTGAAGTACGCATTGAAGATGTGCATGGACCCGAGATCAGTGGATTACCGGTAGAGATTTCCAGTAATACAGATCCTGATTCTTGTCTCGCCATTTTGAGTTGGACTGAGCCAAATATTTTGGATCAATGCGGTGACTTCACGGTTGAGAAAAGTCATGTTCCTGGAACAGGATTCCCTGTCGGGACCACTGAAGTGATTTACACAGCGACAGATCTTGTAGGCAATGTCAGTCAGGCCAGCTTCCTTGTCCATGTGACAGACCTTGAGGCTCCAACATTGACTTTGATTCCTGAAGACCAGACCATTCTTGCGAATGAGGACGAGTGCAGCATGGTTGCTAACTGGCCTGCACCGACCGCCACTGATAACTGTGGTATCGCCTCTATCGAGACAAGTCACCTTTCAGGTGACGTTTACCCAGTCGGGGTGAATACGGTTGAGATTTTGGTGACAGACGTTCATGGAAATGTCTCTACAGCATCCTTCCAGATCAACGTCATTGACACGATCCATCCGATTCTGGCTGGAATGCCGGCAGATATCACGACGATCTCTGATCCGTCAATCTGTGGTGCTGAAATCACCTGGGTGGTGCCTAGCGTGATTGAAAACTGCACCCTCATTCAGTTCGAGTCTAACTACGAACCGGGTACAGTTTTCCCTGTTGGACTGACAGTCGTGAACTACGTTACTACTGATCAAAGTGGTAACAGTGTTTCAGAGTCATTTACTGTGACGGTCATTGACGATGAATCTCCAACGATAGAGATTCCGGTTCCGGTGATCACAACAGCTCCAGCTGGTACTTGCGAAGCATTTGTAGAGGTTCCTCAGCTTGAAGTCTATGACCGCTGTGGAGTTGAGCAAATCACAAACAGCTTCAACGGAACTTCTGACGCTTCTGGGGTATATCCACGTGGTGAGACACTGATCATTTGGTCAGTCAGCGACGAGAGTGGTAACACCTCAACGATTACAGGTGTCGTCAACGTTCTCGTTGAAGGACCGGATTGCAATGAAAATGGTATTCCTGACACGTGTGATATCACAGACGGAACCTCTAGTGATTGTAACCTTGATGGCATTCCCGACGATTGTCAGGCCGACTGTGACTCAGATGGGATTTTAGACGTTTGCGAAATCACTCAAGGTCTCGCCCTCGACTGTGATACTGATGGTGTTCCTGACGATTGTCAGATTTCTTCCGGTATCGCAGCTGACTGTGACGGTGATGGACTGATTGATTCTTGCGAGATTCTATCCGGTTCGGGAATCGACTGTGACGGCAGCGGCGTTCTTGACGCTTGCGAAATCCTCCAGGGTACTGTTGCAGACTGTAACGATAACGGTCAGCCAGACCTTTGCGATATCGCACTAGGTGTAGAAAGCGACTGTAATCAGGATGGCATTGCAGACGCATGCCAGCTCGCAAGTGGCTCTGAAGTTGATTGCAATGCTGACGGAGTGATCGACTCCTGTGAGTTGGTTAACGGAACTGCTTCTGATTGCAATGCCAATGGCACCCTGGATGTCTGTGATCTTGACGAGGGCACAGTTGAAGATTGCAACCAGAATGCGATTCCAGACTCCTGTGATATTGCTTCAGGAATAGCCTTCGACTGTAACTCTAACGGTCAGCTTGATATCTGTGATATTGAGCAAGGACTTACTGAAGATTGCGATAACAATAATGTTCCTGATGCCTGTGACGTCACTTCGGGTGCCGTTCAGGACTGTAATGGTAATGGTATTCCAGATTCTTGTGACTTGGCGAGTGGCGCAGCAGACGATTGCAACAGTTCAGGAATCCCTGACAGCTGTGAAGTCGTGAGTGGCGCAACACCTGATTGCAACAACAACGGAATCCCCGATAGTTGTGATCTTTCAAATGGATCACCGGACTGTGACAGCAATGGAGTTCCCGACAGTTGTCAGGTAGCCTCTGGCGAATTGCCAGACTGTAACGGCAATGGAGTCCCCGATAGCTGTGACATTTCTGCCGGAGTGTCCATCGACTGCAACAGCAACGGTATTCCAGATTCATGTGAAGTCGCCAATGGCCAAGCAGCTGATTGCAACGGAAACGGCATTCCCGATAGCTGTGATCTTGCTTCTGGTCTTGAATCCGACTGCAACTCTTCAGGAGTTCCAGATAGCTGTGAGGTGAACAGCGGAACCTCCTTAGACTGCAATGACAACGGTATTCCAGATAGCTGTGATATCGCTTCCGGAGACTGGCAGGATTGTGACGGCGACGGAAACCTCGACAGTTGTGAAATCCTTGTTGGAACTGAGCAAGATTGTAATGGCACTGGAATCCCAGATTCCTGTGAGGTTCTTTCAGGTGCAGTCAACGACTGTAACGGAAACCAGATTCCTGACAGTTGTGATCTGTCGACCGGAACGCTCTCTGACTGTGACCAGAACGGAACACCAGACTCCTGTGATATCCTCAGTGGAGGAGTTGAAGACTGTGACGGAAACCAGGTTCCGGACAGTTGTGATCTTCTCTCTGGAACACTGGAAGACTGTAATCAAAACTCGATTCCAGATGCCTGTGAAATCGCAGCAGGTTCGATCGAGGATTGTAATACCAACGGCATTCCAGATTCATGTGAGATTACTGACGGATCATTGGCAGACGTCAATGCAGACGGAGTCCCAGACGAGTGTCAGCTCAACTTCCTCAGGGGAGATGGTAATGATGACGGTATCGTCAATATTGCTGACGGCATCTTCTTGCTCCAGAGTCTGTTCGCGGACGGAGCAGATTCGACCTGTAATGATGCAGCGGACGCCAATGATGACGGCTCCGTGGATGTCTCTGACGTCATTAGCATTCTTGGTTATCAGTTCAATGGAACAAACCCGCCACCTGCACCATATCCCAACTGTGGAGTGGACTCTGCAAGTGGAATCTCCCTCGGATGCGAGGCCTACAACAGTTGCCCATGACCCGCATGATCGGGTTCAGATAGAGCTTTGAGTGGGGTACGGCGTCGGTGTTGTGTCATTCGTGACCACACCGGCGCCATTTTTTTTGTATCGTCGTTTCCCGATATTTGTTAATTCAATTACAGTTAAGTTACATGAGTGACATATCTCACTGGATTCTTCCCGATATTTCCATAAGTGCTATTTACATAATGTGATAGATAGTTCCGTTGGTTGAGGGATTTCAGAAAAAGTGGTTCTGAAGCATTAACAAAGTCGGTATAAAATGCTGATAGTAAACCTTTAGATAGGCCGAGGGCTAGTTCCCGACATTGAACAGTTTTCTGTTCTTTCTGTAGGGAAATTCGACGTATTTCCTTCTCGGCTTCTATCGGTGTGTTTTTCAGTCGATGACGTGCCTCTTCTAGGGAGACCTGGAAGGGTACTTCGGCTGCAAAAGGGGTTGTGTACTTCGACATTTCTATTCAGAGAGTGGGAGGGTTTCCCATGCGTATTTTTTCGAGTGCCGTCGTAGCACTTTTAGTGCTGGTCTTTTCAGTAGAGAGCCGTGGTCAGGTGTGTCCGCCAACGGTGGACTGCAATGCAAATGGTCAGGCAGACTCCTGTGATATCTCACAGGGGCTCAGTGACGATTGCAATTTCAATGGGGTGCCAGACGAATGTGATCTGAATGCTGTCCTCAATGCAGATTGCAATACCAATGGGATTCTCGATTCATGTGAGCCATTAGGTGCTACGCAACTGATCGGTGGAGCGGGTACGTCCAGTTCGGTTATGACTGCGAACTGGATGCTTGTTGCTGATCCAGCTGAACCTCCTCCGGCAGATGAGCCGCCCCCACCTCCAGGAGAGATTCATCCCCCTGTTGTTAGAATTGTCGAAGTTTTCAAGCGTATTGGAACACGTTGGATACTGGATGGTTATCTGGTTCCAAATGATCCAACCGATCAGGATAATTTGGATGGTTTCGCCATGAGCATGGCGATTTCTGGAGATACCGCTGTTGTCGGTGCCCCAGCGGGTAACGGAGAGACTGGAAAAGTATACGTTTTCCAGCGTATTGCAACCGGATGGATTCAAGCACAGATTCTTGAGGCTGAATTACCAACCTTTGGGGCTCAATATGGCTCCTCAGTCGACATCTTGGGCACCGACATCGTTGTTGGCGCTCCCCAGGCTCCTGCGGGAGATGATGGCGATGATCCTGATCCGGTCGGTGCAGTGCCCGGCGGATATGCAGAAGTTTGGTCTCAGACCGGAACAGCATGGGAAAGGGCTGCCCGACTTTCTCCCTCCGATCCTGTGACAGGTGGAGGAGAGCAAATCGGAACATCGGTCGGATTTGCCAGCGGTGACTGGGTGTTCCTTGGCGCACCTGGTGTAAATGGCCCCAATTCCTCCGGTAGAGTTTTTGGATACCGTAATTTTGGCGGTGGTTGGGTCTTAATGGAAACCCTTCAGGCTTTTGACAGCACTCAAGGCCATCGATTTGGAACGCAGCTTGCCATTAGTGGCGACACGATAGTTGTCGGTGCTGAGAGAGCTCCTGCATTTGGTGGAGGTGCACCTGTCGGTGCGGTTTACACGTTTGAGCGATCTGAAGGTGGTGGCGACTGGATTGCTGGAGGAAGAACTACCAGCACAATTCCAGCGACAAATGGATATGCCAATGCTCTGGATATGCAAGGCGACCTGATGATTGTCGGTGAACCACGCGTAGATGCTTCTCGTGGATTTGCTCACGTCTATAACAGAGCCAATGATGGATCTTGGAGTCTGATCGAATCCATCCGTCCGATTGGCACCGTTTCAGGGAATGCGGTGGGTAGTGGTGTTTCTACCAATGGAGAGTGGATTTTCTACAGTGCTCCAGAAGTGATCGCCTTTACAGAGTTCCGCGAAATCATGCCTGATTGCAACTTAAATGGCATTGACGATCGCTGCGAAATCAACAGCGGACTTCAGCCAGACTGTAATGGAAACATGATTATTGATTCCTGCGATACTTTATCAGGAACAGTAGATGATTGTGATGGCAATGGCACTCCTGACTCCTGTGAGCTAGCGAGTGGTGCATTCGATTGTAACAACAATGGAATTTTGGACTCTTGCGATATCAGTGGTGCACTCAGCAACGACTGTAACGCCAATGGAATTCCAGATGACTGTGAAGCTGACTGTAATGCTAACGGAATTCCCGATAGCTGTGATCTCTTGACCGGTGCACAGGATTGTAATGCTAACGGAATCATCGATAGCTGCGATATCGCTAGTCTCAATGATTCCGATTGCGATTCCAATGGAGTACCAGACTCTTGCGATCTTTCTTCTGGAGCAGGTGACTGTAACTCAAATGGTCTCATCGATAACTGCGAAATCGCGACTACCAGTGGTGATTGTGATAACGATGGACAACTTGATGCATGCCAACTTGTAAGTCAGCCAGCTTTGGACTGTAACAATAACTTCGAGTTGGATACCTGTGACCTTGCGAGTGGATTGTCTCTGGACTGCGATAACAATGCTGTTCCGGACGAGTGTCAGTTATCTACAGGATTCTCGAAAGACTGTAACTCAAACGGAATTCCGGATGAGTGCGAGCCGTTAGATACTGTCGATACTACGCCTCCGACTTTCGTCACAACCGTTGCAGATATCGTCAAAAACTCTGATCCTGATTCCTGCTCTGCAGCCGCCAGTTGGATTGCAGCCGTAGCAGAAGATGATTGTTCACCTCCGCCAATCGTCAGCGGATCCCACATTAATGGAGGAATTTTCCCCCTTGGTGTGACTACAGTAACGCTTACAGCGACGGACGATTATGGCAACTCAAACACGAGTACCTTCACGGTCACTATTTTGGACGCTACGAACCCAACAGTTTCCGGAATGCCTGCTGATTTCACTGTGACTAATACTCCAGGTCAGTGTGGAACAGCGGTTACCTGGATAGAGCCTTCCTTTGCGGATAACTGCTCTGTCGCGAGCAGTGGCTCAGATATCCAAAATGGTGCAACGCTTGAGGTTGGAACTCATACGATCACATACACAGGTACAGATGGTGCGGGATTGACGGTGACGGATTCTTTCGAGGTGACAGTCCTCGACGATGAAAATCCAGTGTATCTGAATCCCCCAGCTCCGATTTCTGTTTTCACGGATCTCAACGACTGCGCTGCAGTTGTGACTTGGGACCCTGTTCAGGTTGTTGACAACTGCGCTGTGGTCTCTTCCACGAGTACTCATAGCTCTGGTTCTTTGTTCCCTAAGGGCGATACCGTAGTCACGATGACTGCTTTGGATTCCAGTAATAACCAGTCAACACATATCTTCACCATCTCTGTGACTGATGATCAATCACCGACAATGTCTGGACTGAGTGGAGCCATTTCCACGACTGCAGATTTAGGCTTGTGCGGGGCTTCGGTTTTCTGGACACCTCCAACTACGGTGGATAATTGTCCCGGTGAATCACTATCCAGTACGTCTGGTTCTGGAGATTTCTTCGAAATCGGAACCCATACAGTGACTTACACAGTGATGGATACGAGTGGCCTGACTCTGAGTGCCAGCTTCGAAATCACCGTTACTGATAATGAGGCTCCAGCATTCGTGACAACTCCAGATTCGCAAACTTTGACGACCGATATCAATACGTGCACAACGAGTGCAATGTGGGCGACTCCAGAGTTGTCAGATAACTGTGGAATCCAGTCACTAACTTCGACAGCCCAGTCTGGTGATACCTTCGAGATTGGAACCACTCAGGTCACGATGACTCTGAAAGATGTCCACGGTAACGAAACTCTTCATCAATTCGATATCACAGTCCTTGATGAGCAAAATCCGGAGATTTTGGGAATGCCTGAGAGCATTCAAATGAGTAATGATTTACACAATTGTGGTGCAATGGTGTCATGGATAGAGCCAACGGTCAGTGATAACTGTCTCGGTGCAACTCTTCAAAGTTCACATGTTCCTGGTGAGTACTTCGCATTGGGTAGCCATACTGTGACATACACAGCAGAAGACGCCTATGGTGCGACGGTTTCCAGTAGTTTTGATATTGAGATTACTGATGATCAGCTACCCAGCTTTGACACTGCTCCAGAAAGCATGGTTGGAACTTCAGACGCAGGTGTCTGTGGAGCGCAAATCTTCTGGGATGTACCGCTATTGTCTGACAACTGCGGCATTCTCTCGTTTGTTTCGACTTGGCAGTCGGGTTCGGAATTCCCTGTTGGCGAAACGACAGTGCTCATGGTGTTGACTGATATAAATCTGAATATCAGTAACCACTCCTTCACGGTCACAGTGATTGATAACGAAAACCCTGTACTTACAGATATGCCTGCTGAACAGGTCGTTTCTGCAAGCGAAAATCAGTGTTCGGCTCCTGTATCTTGGAGTCCTCCGACAGCTAGTGATAACTGTGAATCACCCAGCTTGGTTTGCTCACATGAGATTGGCAGTACTTTCGAGCTTGGGTCTACACTTGTGACATACTCGACGACGGATAGTTCGGCAAATAGCTCCCAGCAGTCATTCCTGGTTACCGTTGTGGATGATCAGGCACCTCAGTTCCTTCAGGTACCTGAGAGTATGACTGTGGATTCTAGTGCGAGTCTTTGTTCCGCGATTGCAGAGTGGGATGATCCTGAGGTTTCTGATAACTGTGGATCTACAACTCTCAGTATGAGTCACCAATCTGGATCAATGTTCAATGTAGGCTCTACATTTGTGACCATGTTCCTAAGCGACAGCAGTGGAAATAGTTCCCAGCACTCCTTCACAATTACGGTCATTGACTCGGAAGCACCGATTCTAACGGGGATTCCAACTGATATGACTTTGACGACTGATCAGGGAGCATGTGGAGCCACCGCAAATTGGCCACTCCCAACGGGTTCTGATAACTGTGGGCTCGGGGATCTACTGGGTAGTCACCAGCCTGGTGACTTCTTCCAGCTTGGCACAACGACGGTCAGTTACTCGCAGGCAGATGCCAATGGAAATCTGGCGACGGGTTCATTCTTGATCACGGTGATCGACGATGAAGATCCACAAATTAATGGTGTTGCAGATATCGTGGTAAGTGCCCCTGAGAGTGTCTGCAGTGCTGATTTGACGGTTCCTGAGCCGGAGGCACTGGATAACTGCGATGTGGCCAGTTTGACCAATGACTACAACGGTGAAGGTCCAATTACAGGAAACTTTGAGTTTGGCTTAACCATTATTACCTGGACTGCGACAGACTTTGCTGGAAACAGCACCTCTGTTCAGCAGCAGGTCAACATTCTCGTTCCATTGGATGACTGTAACAATAACGGAACTCCAGATGTCTGTGAGCTTGAAGCTGGAACCACAGCTGATTGTGATGGAAACGGCATTCCGGATAGCTGTGATCTAGCAAGCGGATCAGGCCAAGATTGCAATAACAGTGGAATCCTTGATAGCTGTGAAGTTGCCAACGGAAGTGCTCAAGATTGCGATAGTAATGGTACTCCTGACGAGTGCGATACCGACTGTAATGGCAATGGAGCACCGGACGCCTGCGATATCAGTAGCGGTTCAAGCACCGATTGTAATAACAACGATACCCCGGATGAGTGTGATCTTGCTTCGGGTTCAGCTGTTGATAGCAACGGTAACGAAACTCCCGACGAGTGCGAAGTGCACTTCAAGAGGGGTGACGCTAATGAAGATGGTGGAGTCGACATCGGAGACGCAATCTTCATGCTATACACGCTGATGTTGGGTGGACCAGATTCTGGTTGTAAAGACGCTACGGATGCTAATGACAGCGGCACTCATGATATTGCGGATATTATCTTCGTACTAAACTTCCAGTTCACTGGAGGACAAGAACCACCTGCTCCAGGTATCTCTGAGTGTGGTGTAGACGGTACTCCAAATGATGGCCTGGGTTGTGACAGTTATGGGGCCTGCCCGTAATCGAAGGTTCGATAGTTCTAGATATGTAATAGTTAATGAATGTAAAGTTATTTACATGAGTAGTTTATTGAAGTATAAAAGTAAATAAGTGCTAGAGGGTTGTCAGCCTACAAGAAGTACGCTGGCAACCTTCTTTTAATATTCGATTTTGTACAGCAGGGTGCGCTGGATAGCGCGAATACCCTGAAAGAGTTATTCAACTATTTGGCGGTTTTATCCGACCAATCAAGAGGCGGTGTGTAATGAATATCAGAGTATTGTTACTCGCATATGGGTTAGTAATGGCAAGTGGTGCCAGTGTTATTGCTCAGGACTGTACCCCAGTCAGTGACTGTAACTTAAACAATCAAGAAGACTCCTGTGATATCGCAGAGGGTCTGAGTGGCGATTGTGACCAGAACGGTATTCCAGATGAGTGCCAGATGGCGGAATCAGTCATGGCTGATTGTAATATGAATGGTTTGCTCGATGCCTGTGAACCAGTTTCTCCCTCAGCAACAACCGGAACTGCAACGTTACGAGCACTCATGGAAGGAGAGTATCTCTTTCTGAATGACCCTGCAGATCCTGATGAAGATGGTGCACCTGCGGAGGACCCAGCTGCTCCACGCAGCATCGAAGTCTACAAGAGGTTAGGTACTTCTTGGAATTCGGATGGCTCATTGACCCCTGCGGATACTGATTCTGAAGATGGTTTCGGAGCTTCTATCGCAATGTCTGGGTCTTTGGTTGTCGTTGGTGCTCCAAACAAGAATGGCAATACAGGTGCTGTTTATGTCTTCGAAAGACAAGATTTAGGTTGGGTGCAAACTCAATTGCTGGAGCCTGAGTTATCAACTGCAGATGATCAATTCGGATTTTCTGTAGATATTTCAGGATCAACAATTGCGATTGGTGCACCTCAAAGCCCGATTGAGGAAGAGGGGCCTGTGACTGGAGGAGGATTTACTCCTGGAGGATATGTCGAAGTTTGGAGCCACAACGGCACAATTTTCGAGCGTGTCTCAACAATTACCAACACAGATCCTTTGAATGGTGGTGGTGAGGAAGTGGGCTCTGCGCTTCAGCTCACAGAAAACAATTGGCTCATGATTGGTTCCCCATCATCTGGTCCTCCAGGGGGAGCTGGCAGGGTTTTTGGATATCGGTTCAATGGAACTGATTGGGAGTTGGCTACTGAGATTTTGACAACAGACAGTCCCCAGGGAGCGGCATTCGGTACGAGTCTCTCCTGGAGCGGAGGGACTCTTGCAGTCACCTCTCAGAGGACTTTGGGCGCTAGCATTGATGATCCTATGGTGGGAGCAGTTTATACCTTTGAACTCTCAGAAGATGAGTCTTCTTGGGTACAAGCAGATCGACTGATCAGCTCTGCGGCAAATAGCCTCGAATTTGGCGCTAGTATGCAGCTGAGTGGGGACATGTTGGTTGTTGGAGAGCCAAAGGTTGATTCGGCACAGGGCCTTATCCATCTCTACAATCGAATGGCAGATGACACTTGGAGTTTGGTTGACACGATCAGGCCTGCCGGGACTGTCAACGGTGATGGAGTAGGAACAGCCGTAGCCACGAATGGCGAGTGGATCGCCTATAGTGCAGATGGCCTTTTCACCAATATTGAGCATAGAGAGATCATTCCTGACTGTAACGCCAATGGTGCAGATGACCGTTGTGAAATTCGCTCAGGATTAATCCCGGACTGTAATGGAAACATCATTCCAGATTCCTGTGATATCGCAGCTGGAACCGAACAAGACTGTGATCAAGACGGAGTTCCTGATGATTGCTTCCTTGCCAACGGTGGTCCCGACTGTAACTCCAATGGAGTACCGGATTCTTGTGATATCGATTCGCTACAGAGTGTTGATTGTAATCTGAACGGAATCCCTGATGAGTGCGAGTCAGATTGCGATCTGAACGGAATCCCCGATGAGTGTGATTTAGCTTTAGGAGCTCCAGATTGTAATGCCAACGGGTTCCTGGATAGCTGTGATATTGATGGTGGAACTTCGGTGGACTGTGATTTGAACACAATCCCAGACAGCTGTGATTTGGCGAATGGCGCAACAGACTGTGATGCTGACTTGGTTCCGGATCATTGTCAGATTACTGCGAACGCAGCTATCGATTGCGACAACAACGGAGCCATCGATTCTTGTGAACTTTTGGCAAATGCAAGCCTTGACTGCAACTCCAATAGTCGAATTGACAGTTGCGATATTGTTGATGCAGTTTCTGCTGATTGTGATTTGAACGGCACTCCTGACGAGTGCCAGATTGCTTCTGGTTTTTCCATCGACTGCAACTCAAACGCGATTCCTGATGAGTGCGAGGATCCGTTCCTGGAATCTACTCCTCCGAGCTTCCTTGGATCAGTGGCGAACATCTCTCTCAATACAGAACCGGGTCTCTGTGGAGCTTCTGCTTCGTGGACAGACCCACCAGTCACGGACAACTGCACGGAGGTCCCAACCCTGATTTCCAGTCATGTGAATGGGGGGCAATTCTCTATTGGCACGACTGAAGTCACACTGACCGCGAGCGATGAACATGGAAATTCTTCGATCAGCAACTTCACTGTGACCGTGACAGATGTGGAAGATCCGACGATTACAGGCATGCCTGAGACGATCTTAATCAATAATGATCTGGATCTTTGCGGAGCTGAAGTCAGTTGGACTGAGCCCACGATTTCTGACAACTGCGCAGTTACCAGCAGTGGCCCAGATACTCCTAATGGATCTATCTTCTCTGTTGGAAGTCATGCTGTGACTTACACTGCGACGGATTCTGCCGGTAGAACAACTAATGCCAGTTTCGACATTATTGTGAGTGACACTCAATCCCCGGCGTTTACCAGTGCTCCAGGAAATATGATTCTTGGAAGTGATCAGGATGCCTGTGGAGCAGTCGCCAGTTGGACCTCCGCTGAAACCAGTGATAACTGTGGAATCTTGTCGACGAACAGTAGCCATTCCCCGGGAGATTTCTTCCCGACGGGTGAAACTACGGTCACGATCACTACTTCCGATACTGCAGGGCTTTCCACTGAGCATTCATTTACTGTCACAGTGAATGACACACAGGCTCCGACGCTGTCGCAAATGCCCGAGAATATGGTGGTTCACGCGGAAGCTGGGTTATGTGAAGCAAGCGTTCAGTGGGTAGCTCCTCTGACCTTCGATAACTGCCCGGATGAGGTTTTGCAAGGTAGCCATACCCCTGGTCAGCCATTTGCAGTCGGTACTCATACCGTGACTTACAATGTCGTTGATTCCAGTGGGCTTACAGCCACTGATAGCTTCCAAATCGTTGTTGAAGATCATCAGGACCCTCAGTTTGATGTCGCACCTATGACGATGAATCTGCTTGCAGACTCTGGAGCTTGTCAGACGACAGCTATCTGGGATTTGGTAGAAAGCTCTGACAACTGTGGAGTCTTGTCACTAACTTCTACTCATCAATCTGGAGACGAGTTTCTGGTTGGAACGACGACAGTAACCATGACCCTCGAAGATTTGCATGGTAATCAGGCGATACATTCATTCGATGTGTTGGTTGAAGATCTTCAGAATCCTCAGATTTCCGGCATGCCTGAAACGATCGAGCAGGATAATGACTCCGGGATTTGCGGAGCACAGGTTTCATGGATTGAGCCGACGAGTAGCGACAATTGCGAGATCGATACATTTACCAGTAGTCACCTGAATGGTGGTACTTACGATGTCGGTACGACCACTGTGACCTATACCGCTAAAGATATTTATGGAAACACTACGACTTCCACTTTTGATATCGTCATCACCGACAATGAGTTACCAACGATTTCGAGTCTGAGTGGAAACCTGTCAGCTTCGAATGACACCGGTAGCTGTGGAGCGATTATGACCTGGTCTGATCCGAGGGCCGCTGATAACTGCTCGATTCAGTCTTTCACCAGTAGCTCTCAGAGTGGCGATTTCTTTGATATCGGTACAACGACAGTGACCTACTCGGCTACTGATATATACGGAAACCAGTTTGAGCAGTCGTTTGATATTACGATTTCAGATTCTGAAAATCCGACTCTCAGCGATGATCTCGGCGATATCACCGCTACCACCGACCCTGATCTCTGTAACGCTTTCGTCTCCTGGACTGAGCCGACAGCTCTTGATAATTGTTCAGGCGCATCGCATAGCAGTGATATTTCTAACGGTTCAACCTTTGACCTTGGCGACACCCTGGTGACTTACACCGCGGTGGATGCAGCAGGGAACAGTTCTCAGGTTTCATTCACGGTGACAGTTCTCGATGAGCAGAATCCGTCATTTGACTCTGCTCCGCAAAGTGCCACCCTTTCTTCAGAACCGGGGCAATGCTACGCGTCTCATTCGTGGGCAGCTCCGGAAACTTCAGATAACTGTATTGGGCTGACATTGAACACGAGTCACCCCTCCGGTACCGAATTTGGTGTGGGATCGACGGATGTCACGATGTTCCTCAGCGATGCTGCAGGTAATACTGTCCAGCACACGTTCACGGTGTCGGTGCTCGATGAAGAAGATCCGCAGATCACTGGTATTCCGACTGATATGAACCTCTCCAATGATGCCGGCCTTTGTGGCGCATTTGTTGATTGGGCTCTTCCGGTGGGATCAGACAACTGTTCTGTCAGTGATCTCGTGAGTAGTCATGATCCGGGCGATTTCTTCAACACCGGAACGACAACAGTTTCCTACTCTGCCGCTGATGGCAGCGGAAATCTTGTGACTCTTTCCTTCAACATTACTGTCACCGACGATGAAGCCCCGATTATTGCTACTGCAGGTGATTTGACGATTACCTCTCCAGCGGGAACCTGCAGTGCATTCGTTTCGATTCCAGAAGCGACGGGTGTTGATAACTGTCAACTCGTTGCCCTGTCGAATAATTTGAATGGCGGTTCTGATGCCAGCGGAACCTACGATTATGGAACTACCGTGGTTACCTGGACCGCTACTGACAGTGCCGGCAATACGAGTACCTTTGATCAATCGGTATCCGTGACAGTTGATATGACTGACTGCAACGGCAATAGCGTACCGGATGTGTGTGAAGTTGTTGAAGGTTCAGTACCGGATTGTAACGGTAACGGAATCCCAGATAGCTGCGACCTTGTTTCGGGAGCTGCTGAAGATTGCAATGGCAGTGGAATCCCTGACAGCTGTGAAGTGGCTACCGGTGCAGTTTCTGACTGCGACGGTAATGGTACTCCCGATGAGTGTGATACCGACTGCGATGGCAGTGGAACCCCAGACGCCTGTGATTTGGCGAATGGAATCGCTGACGACTGCAACGGTAATGATATTCCGGATTCCTGTGATCTGGCCAGTGGCTTCAGTGTCGATACCAATGGCAATTCCACTCCTGATGCATGTGAACCCAGCTTCCGTCGTGGAGATGCAAATGAAGATGGAAGCGTAGATATCGCTGACGCTATCTTCATGCTTTACACGTTGATGCTGAATGGCCCGCAATCAGGCTGTGCCGATGCAACGGATTCGAATGACAGCGGAACGCATGATATTGCAGATGCCGTCTTTATTCTAACTTATCAGTTTGCTGGTGGATCTGCCCCGCCGTCACCAGGAGCCGATGTCTGTGGTGTTGATGCCACTCCGGATGATGGAATGAGTTGCGACAGTTACAGCGGATGTCCGTAAAGAAGCTGTCTCGACTCAGATGACTAAAAGGGCCGAAGCGATTTCATCGCTTCGGCCCTTTTTTTGAATCCGTAAACGAATCGAAGTTGAAGCTGCTCTTATTCAGTCTCTTCAGTCTCTTCAGTCTCTTCAGCCTCTTCCGCCTCGACAGAAGGGGCTACGATTTCAAGAGTGTCCAAGAGGATATGACTGATCGCCTCAAGGTCGAGCATCTCAATATGATCACCTGCTTCAATGTTTTCAAAAACACTGACCATGACATTTCGGAAATCGTCATCGAGTTGATCTTTGGCTTCATCCGAAACCTGATCAAAGTCACTTTGGTTTTCCATCACTTTACCGAAGTGTTTTTCTTCCAATTCGCTTTGGAGTTTTTCGAAAGCTTCTACCAGTTGCTCGAGGCAACCCTGTATTGAGTTATTGATCGACATGGTATTCACCCTTCACGCCGTTGGAGCCGAAGAAGTCTCTCGAACCTGTGGAACTTCATCTCCCTACAATTTGCTCCGAGAAGGCCTCCCCATCCACAAAAAAGCCCCGGAAGATCTTCGAAAAGATCTGCCGGGGCCATTGTGTTGTTCTGTCTCGGCTCAAAATGGGGGGATCTTATTTCCCTTTTTTGAGCTCTTTCAGCTTGGCGAGTGCCGCAGCTGGGTCAGCGGTCACTTTCTTGACGCATCCTTTACAGCAAACCCGGACAAGGGTATTGGCAACGATGACGTCGACGGGCTTACCCATGCTTCCGAGATCCTCACCACTGACGACACACTTTTTTGTCGGGTACGAGTCACCCTGCTTCGAGATGATCATTTCATCCAACTTCTTGAAAGTCGGAGCAGGATCTTTCATCAGCTTTCGGGCACAGCCACCACAGCAGACTCGGACGAGACGGTTCTTGACCACCACGTCTTTGCTTTTGGATCCCAAGGCTTCGTCAGAGAAGAGGCACTTGTTGGTGGGGTAGGCTGCTTTTTGCTGAGCGACAATTTTCTCGTCGACTTTGGAGAGGTACTTTTGAGCATTCTGTTTGAAACTTGGAATGCAGCCCTTGCAGCAAAACTTTACCTGACGGCCTTCATGGACGTAGACGATAGGATCGCCCATGGAACCCAGTTTTTTGCCGGCAACAGCACAGGTATCAAGAGGGTAATTTTCAGCAGCAGGTGTGGCTTTTTTCTGTTTCTCTTTGCCATCCTGATCGAGCACTGTATGCGGTAAAACCACAAAGGTCAGAGCTAAAAGAATCTTCAACATTTTAGTTCCCTTTCAAAGGTCAGATGTGAACTGATCACGATTTTTCATGGCTTCATTCTGAAGCTGATTTTTCTTTCTCCGTTGTTAAAAGTGTTACTTTGCATTTGACTGCAAAGTGATCGCTGTATCCCTCTTCCCATTTGCCCCTGAATTTTCTAAATCGGGCGGGACGGAAAGCATTCTGCTCTGTGTCCTTCATGAACTCCGGAGCATGAACTTTCACGCTGTCGGGGTTGATTTTCAGTCCTGAATTATCGAGTAACCCAGAAGAGACGATAATTTGGTCGAAACAGTTCCAGCACCAGCCATTCCAGTAGTAATAAGTGCCACTATCG
>NZJA01000067.1 GCA_002691835.1 Planctomycetota bacterium | reverse complement strand
CCTCTTGGCTCATATCGCCTTGATCGGCCTTCCTGGAAGCGGAAAAAGCACATTGGGCCCACTCCTCGGAGAAGCCCTGCAGGCTCCTTTTCTGGATGTTGACAAGGTTCTCGAACAGTCTTCGGGTTCGACCCCGCGTCAGTGGGTGGAAGATCTTGATTGGGAGACCTTCCGATCGGCAGAATCCGTTGTGCTGGCATCTCTTCACCGCAATCTCGAAATGTCCGAATCACTCGTGTTGGGTTGTGGCGGGGGCATCGTCGAAGCCGCAGAGAATCGGCTGATTCTCGAGAAATGGCAATGTGTCTGGCTCGATGCTGCGGATGAGATTCTCGTCGATCGAACCTGCGATTCGGATCGTCCCGACCACCCAGGGATCTCCCCGAGAGATGTTCCAAGGGTTCTGCGTGCCCAGCGTGAAAAATGGTATCGTCAACTTGGCGGAGAGGCCGTCGATACCTCGAACCTGAATCCGGAAGAAGTTCTGGCAATCATCATGAAGCGCTGGGGGATTTGATCATGCAGTTGGAATCGTCGGTCATGGGCTGGGCTTCTCCAGTTCCTGAAATCGTTCAGCTGTTTGCATTCATGATCGGTGCGGCGGTGGGTTCTTTTCTCAACGTCTGTATTTATCGAATTCCGATTGAGGGACTGAGTGTTCATTCGCCTCGGGGATCTTTTTGTCCAAGCTGTAAAACTTCACTGCGCTGGTTTGAAAACATTCCAATTCTGGGCTGGGTTTTTCTGAGGGGAAAGTGTCGAACCTGTGCAGAGTCGATCAGTGTTCGTTACCCCCTTGTGGAAACGCTCACTGCGCTACTTTTTCTGGCTGCGATCAAGACCATCGGTGTTGAGACGGTATTGCTCGATCCAATGGGAAACGGGGCACTGTTATTGCTAGGGCTATGGGTATGGATTTCTGGGGTCATCGTCGTCAGTGGAATCGACTTTGATCATCGGATCATTCCTGACCTGTTTTCGATCCCAATGACCTGTCTTGTTCTTGCTCTCTCTCCCTTTAATACGTTTCTGGATGCTGCGCCTCTGCCAGTGGCAAGTGAGGGTAGCCGCTGGTTCTCGGCTGTCGTGGCCGCTTTGGTCTTGGGCTATGCCTTCAAAAGATGGATTCCGAACTGGTCCGGTGAGCGCAGAAGTTACTCCGAGAGCATTCTTGCCTTCGTGGTTGGCTTTCAGGTGGGCGATGCCATTGGATTCTTGATCGCTGAATCTTCTCCATGGACTGTCCTGGTGGAAAGTCGGGAAGTTCAAGCTCTCTTGGGAGCTTTGGTGGGAGCCGGGATCATTTGGGGGATCGGTTGCGTGGGGCAGTGGATCTTCCGCAAGCCTGCGATGGGATTCGGGGATGTGAAATGGATGGGGATGCTGGGTGCCACGGTTGGCCCGATTCCTGTTCTCGTCGCCTTTTTTGTCGCTTGCCTGCTCGGCTCCGTGGTCGGGATCTACCTCCGTATCCGTCGGGGACAGCAATATCTCCCCTTCGGTCCTTTTCTCAGTGCAGGAGCCTTGCTGTGGCTTCTCGGACGGCCTCAGCTGGAGGTGCTATGGAACGCTTATGTGGGGTTGTTTCAAAGTTGACACGAGGTCACGGTGGGATCTCCCCATAAGTTGGTGACAGGACGTTTCTCTGCCGATATGTGGCGGTTATCCTGCTATCTGTTCAGGGGGGAATGACAGCGAAGTTCTGAGTCAATGGAGCTCGCTCGGCTCTATTCAGGGCCGATATGATTCTCAACCCTTGTCACTGTTTTTACGCCGCCGCCGGTACGGAGAATGCCTGCCTGCGTTTACTGAAAGGGGAGCTTCATGTCGTGGAAGCACATGATTTGTTGCATTGGTATTCTGGTCTTGGTGTCGGGATGCCAGACGACGAATCTCGAACGCCAATTGAGTTATAACAAAAGTAAATTGCAGGAAGTGGAACAAGATCGGGATCGACTGCAATTTCAGCTCGCCACCTGTGAAGGTCAGCAGAAAGTTGTAATGGAAGAGCTGACGATCTTGCAGAAGCGGTTTGCAGATCTCAGTGTGACCAAGATCGCCCTTGAATCTGAATTGAGTTCTCTTCTGGCCCGACCCGAGCCCGCCTCGGCGCAGCTGGAAAATTTCGAAGAAGACCTGGGGAGCTTTGAAGGCATCGAGGGACTGACTGCAACCTCAGACGAAAGTGGAGTCCGGCTGACGCTGGATCAATCGGTTCTTTTCACTTCTGGAAGCGCTGAGCTGACCCGGAAAGGTCAAGATACTCTCAAGAAGATGTCCGGAATCATCCGAAGTGATTATGCCAACAGAAAAATTCGTGTCGAAGGACATACCGACTCGACTCCTATCACCAAGACCAAAAGTCGCTGGGCAAGCAATTGGGAGCTGAGCTCCTATCGTGCATGTGCAGTGCTTCGTCGCCTTCTCAGTGAGGGAGCCGTTAACAGCTCGAATATTTCTGCGATCGGATTCGCTGATCAACGACCTGTAGGTGACAACAAGACCAAGGCCGGTCGTAGTATGAATCGTCGTGTGGAGATCATCGTCGAAAACTGATCCTCACTTTCACTTGAGACTTCCGAATCCCGCCATGACCGGCTAGCCGGTCATGGCGGTTTTTTAATAGTATTTTCGGCCTTGGGCTCGGCATTTTTTTCGTGGCGGTTCCTGTTGATTCCAGATCAGCGGGAGTTGAATCGAATTTGCCTAAATTGGCCTCAATGGTACTCAATCACCAATTTGGGTGATTTCTGCAATTCCACTCCGGCTCTCGCTTGGCCTGATGTTCAAGGCCGATGCTACTCTTCAGCGTGAATCCATCCGCCTTGGCGTTATCGCCGATGTGAAGCCAATTCACCTGAGGGGATCAGCCCCCAGAAGCCATGAAGGAGTACGGGAATGACCATTGAGGACCTGGTACAGCAACTCGTGGAGCGTGAGGGATCAGACCTCCATCTGGGTGCCGGAACGGCACCTATGATTCGTATCCATGGAAGACTCGTTGAAGCAGGGGACTCGACCCTGGATGCCGAAGAAGTCAGAAAAATTGTTTACTCGATTCTCGATAACGAGCAGATCCGTACTTTTGAACGCGATCAAGAGCTGGATATGGCTTTTGGTATCAGTGGGTTGGGACGATTCCGAACAAACGTCTTTTACCAGAGAGGATCAGTCGGAGCCATTCTTCGAGTGATTCCGACTCAGGTTCCCGAGTTAAGCAGTCTCGGTTTGCCGACGGATGTCTGCGAGGGCCTCGCCATGAAAAAGAAGGGCCTCGTTCTCGTTACGGGTGCCACTGGAAGTGGTAAATCGACATCCCTCGCTTCAATGGTCGATTTTATCAATCGTGGTCGTAATGATCATATTGTGACGATTGAGGACCCGATTGAGTTCGTTCATCGCAATCAGAATTGTCGGGTCACACAAAGAGAAGTTGGGACCGATACCTCTTCCTTTGGAAGTGCTCTCAGAAGAGTTCTTCGCCAAGACCCAGACGTCATCATGGTCGGAGAGTTACGAGATCTCGAAAGTATCGGTTCAGCTCTGACCTGTGCTGAGACTGGGCACTTGACCTTTGGAACTCTGCATGCGAATGACACAGTTCAAACCCTTAATCGTCTGATTGATGTTTTTCCCGCTCACCAGCAACAGCAAATTCGGACTCAGCTGTCCTTCGTCTTGGAGGGGATTATCTGTCAGCAGCTGGTGACGCGTTCAGATGGAAGGGGCCGGGTTCTCGCCAGCGAGATCTTGCTCGCAACACCTGCAATTCGCGCACTGATTCGCGATGACAAGGCTCATCAGATTCCTTCCGCCATTCAAACAGGAGGGAAGCTGGGAATGAGAACCATGAATCAGTCTCTCTATGAGCTCTATAGAACTCGTCAGATTACCTACGAAGAGGCGATTTCTCGCTCCACCGATACCGAAGAACTTAAACGAATTTTCCAAAGGCAGAGTTGACCATGTCGCAAGCCATCGTTCGTTTTAACCGCAGATTGGGAAAGATACTGGCCCGCCACCGATTGGTGGAGGATCAGTATATCGATGAGGCCATCCAGCAGTCCGGGGATGACGGCTCTGTGATGAAGATCCTGATCGAAGATGGAAAAGTCGCTGAGGAAGAGTTCCTCGGGATTCTTGCCATGGAAACGGGCGTTGCGCCCATCGATCTGCAACGTTTATCGCTCGATGAAAATCCTTGCGAAGATTTTAAGGAGCGGATTGCTCGCTCCTGCCGTGTGCTTCCGGTCTCTCGGGCGTCGGGAGTCTTGACCGTTGCAGTTGCCGATCCTCAAGACATTTTGTTGCTCGATGAGCTTCGTAATATTACCCGCTGTCAAGTTCAGCCTGTACTCGCGTGTGATTTCAGAATTGAAGAAGCGATCGATCGTCTTTATGGGGATGGTCGCAAGGAAATCGAAGAAGTTCTGGAAGATTACGGAAATCTCGACCTTGAGTTACGCGAAGGTCATGAAGATTCAAATGAAGCGATTCAGGAGCTCTCCTTTGAGGGAGATGAATCCCCGGTCGTCAAAATTGTGAATCACATTATCTACCAGGCTCTTCGTGAACGTGCATCAGACATTCACGTGGAACCCCAGGAAAGATCGATTCGTGTCAGATACCGTTGTGACGGTGTCCTCGGCGAAGCACAGAAGCCACCTGCCCAACTTCGAGCCTCGATTATTAGTCGCTTGAAGATCATGGCTGGACTCGATATTGCAGAGAGAAGAATCCCTCAAGACGGAAAATTCCAGCTGCGGATTGAAGGGCGTCAGGTTGACTTCCGGGTCTCTACCTTACCCACAGTTCATGGCGAAAAAGTCGTCCTGAGGATTCTGGATTCATCCAATCTCGCCTTAAATCTTGAAAGTCTTGGCTTTGAGGAAAAGGCTCTTAGGGACATCCGTTCGGCGATTTCAAGTTCATACGGCATGTTGTTGGTGACTGGGCCGACCGGATCAGGAAAGTCTACTTCCCTGTATTCCTGTGTGAATGAAGTGCTCTCGCCTTCGGAGAATATTACGACCGTTGAAGATCCGGTGGAGTATCAACTCGAAGGAGTTGTCCAGGTTCCCGTGAATGCCAAAAGAGGCCTGACTTTCTCGAAAGCACTCCGTTCGATTCTCCGACAAGACCCGGATACGGTCATGATCGGTGAGATCCGAGATCTTGAAACTGCTGAGATCGCCGTCAAGGCATCACTGACGGGTCACCGAGTCTTTTCGACTCTTCATACGAATGATGCCCCATCAACGGTGACTCGTATGGTTGATATGGGGATTGATCCCTTCCTCGTCGCTTCAGCGACACAGTGCATCGCTGCCCAGCGTTTGTGCAGAAGACTCTGTGAAGACTGCAAGCAGGAAGCCGGTGAACTCCCTGCAGAACGCCTCATGGCCCTTGGGTTTACCGCTGATGAGGCGTCTGAAGCACGCTTGTATGAGCCTGGTGGGTGTTCCCGTTGTCAGGGGGGCTACCGCGGGCGATTTGCTCTTCTCGAAACGATGCCGATGGACGAAGAGGTCCGCAGGGTCGTCGTCGCTGGAGGGTCCGCTCTGGAGATTCGTGATACCGCCCTTGCCAATGGAATGATGACTCTTCGCAGGGTTGGAATCCTCAATGTTTTACGTGGGAAAACCTCTCTCGAAGAAGTTCTACGCGTAACTCAGGGTGATTAGGAGTTGGAGAAAAAATGAAAAACTACGATTACAAATCTCGTAACCCCCAGGGGAAGTCAGTCACAGGTGTGATTGAAGCTGAAACCGAGACCGAAGCGATCCAGGAGTTACGTCGTCGCGGATTGACGGTGACAGCCATTCATGGACAGAAAAGTGGCGGTAGGGGAAGCAAGCTTTCCTTTTCATTGCCATCCTTTTCTCAAGCGGCCAGTTCATTCGGGAAAAGAATCCCGCGTAAAGAACTGGTTCCTATGTCGCGTCAGCTCGCAACGATGTTTGATTCAGGGATTCCATTGGTCGAATCACTCGAAGTGATTGAAGAGCAGTGTGACAACGAGAATTTGAAAAATGTTCTGGCTGACATCGCTTCTGAAGTTAGACAGGGAAAAGACTTTTCAAATGCCCTATCACGGCATCCAAAAGTCTTTGATGACATCTTCGTCAATATGGTTCGAGCTGGAGAAGCCAGTGGCCAGTTGGATGAGGTTCTCGATCGTCTTGCGACCCATATGGAAGAATCAGAAGAACTCAAGGGCGAGATCAAATCCGCAATGACTTACCCGGTGGTCAGCCTGGTGATGATTTGTGTCATCAGCTTGGGGCTTCTGGTTTTTGTCTTACCTCAGTTCAAGGATATTTTCGAAGGACTCAATCAGGAAATGCCAGCACTGACTGCGGCCGTGATGTCCCTCAGTGATCTGGCACAGTCAAACTTTGGGATGATTGTCCTGTCGATGGTTCTCTCTGCGGTAGCAGGGAAAATGCTTCTTGGTACTCAAACGGGCCGCCGCCTCTGGGATATGGCGATTCTCAAGATTCCTGTATTTGGTCCATTGATCCGCAAGACCATCGTTAGCCGGTTCAGCGGTACCTTTGCCACCCTGATCAAGAGTGGCGTTCCAATTCTGGGTGCTTTGGAAATTGTTGGGCAGACAACAGGCAATGTGCTTTACGCAGAAGCGATCGAGAAATCAGCTGAATCGGTCAGGCAGGGAGAAAGCCTCGGTCAGCCCCTGGCCAGAACACGAAGATTTCCACCGATGGTTTGTCGAATGATCGCCATTGGAGAGAGATCCGGTTCGCTTGAGCAATTGCTCGGAAAAGTTTCTGAATTTTACGACGCCGAAGTTCGCAGCACTGTAAAGCAGCTGACTTCTCTGATTGAACCATTCCTGATTGTCATTATGGGAGCGGTTGTCGGGACGATGGTTCTCGCCATGTTCCTGCCGTTGCTATCGATGCTCGGGAAAATGGGATCACACTAAAACTAAAGGGTGGAAGTCATGAGACAGGTAACCATGACACAATTTTTATTACGATTGAGCATGCCATGGGTGGCGTTTTGCCTCGTGGGTGTACTAGGGGGGGATACTGTTCCTGCTCCTGCGATCGTAGCGCTGTGGATCTGGGTCGCGGTTTCTGTCGCAACCCTCGCTATTCCCAGTTGGAAGAGCGCAGGTGAAGTCATGGACCTTGCAGGGTCCTTGATATTGACTGCCTTATCGGGTTGGACCTCGTCTCCGTTTGTTCCGGTGCTCTTGTTGGTCATCGCTCTTTCCGGAGCCCGAAATGGAAGCCGAAGAGCGATGATTCAGGCTTCTCTGGCAGTCTTCGTTCTCGTCGCAGGATCGCTGTCGATTTCCAGTGCTGAGAACGCTGTGATGATCTCAACACAGTTGATGGCTTTGGCCCTTGCTCTTCACGGATTAGCTTGGCTCGGTGGGCGCTTGAAGGGCTCATGGCTTGATCTTGAAGAGCAACATGATCAGATCCTGAAAGCCCTCGAAGAGGGTATTGTCTTAACCGACAAGAATGGCTGTATTCTGGAAGCCAATCCCGCAGCGAGGAAATTTCTTCGCTTTCCGCATACTCGCCAATGGAGCGGGTTTCCTATCGATCAGATTTTACGTCGGGATACCGATCAAGATTTCCGGAATGCACTGATCCACCCTGTGAAAACTGCCGCAGATGTCCGTTGGTCCGACCGTGACGGAGTTGAGCGATCATTTCGGGTAAAGACGACAGCCCTCGAATCGGGGCTCGTTTTGGCAGTCTTTACTGACCGAACTGCTGAACGTAGAGCCATCGAGGCAGAAGCACGCCTCGTCCATTTGGAAGAATTGGATGAGCTCTCGCTGGGTCTCGCTCATGAGATCCGAAATCCACTGGCTTCACTGCGAGGTGCAGCAGAGGAACTTTCCGGCGGAAGGCTGAATCCTCAGCAGGCATCCATGATGTCGAAAATCGTCAATCGCGAGTCGGATCGTCTCGATCGTACAGTGAATCGTTTTCTCGAGTACTCGCATCGAAGAACCCAAAATCGTTGCAGTGCTTGTGATGCCTCTCGTGGAGTCGAAGAGGTTCTCGAGATGATCCAGCAGAGATCCGATTCCAGTGGAATGACATTTCATATGGGTGTGGTACCAGAGATCTCAGTCGCCGTGGACGGTGATTCCTGGAATAGCATCGTCAGTAATCTGATGATCAATGCAGTAGAGGCATGTCAGGGAAATGGGCATTTGGATATTTCACTGACGCCAATGGATGGTTTGGCTCTATTGATGATCAGCGACGATGGACCTGGAATTTCGGAAGAAATACAGAGCCGAATCTTTCACCCGTTTATGACAACGAAATCGCGAGAGGGAGGCCTCGGACTTGCCATCGTGCGCAAAGCTGTCGAGGAGTCCGGTGGTCGAATCGAAATCGATTCCTTAGAGGGGCATGGAACAACTATGAAAGTGGTTGTTCCGCTCACTGAGGTACATGAACCCGAAGAGGTAAAGGCAGGTCGAGTATGAACCCCAAGGCTTACGATATCCTGATCGTCGATGACGAATTGAGCATGCGTGAATTCCTGGAAATCATTCTGACGAATGAAGGGTATTCGGTCTGTTGTGCTGAATCAGGGGAAGAAGCTCTGGAAATCCTGCGTAGTCAGGGTGCGAGGGTCTTTATTCAGGATCTCCGCATGGGTGGTCTGGATGGGATGGAGCTGTTGCAGCAGGCACGTGAAGTCGCTCCAGAAACCCCGGTCTTGGTAATGACAGCCTATTCCACCTCCGATGTCGCCTTGGAGGCGATGCGTCAGGGAAGTTTCGATTTTCTCAGGAAACCATTTCAGAATGAGGAAGTAAAAGGGGCCGTCAGCCGGGCTCTTGCTTCAACGAATCGTGATCAGAATCGAAATCGTAATCTTCGTCAGAGAATGGTCGGGAATACCCCGGTGATGCGTGAACTTTTCGAAATGGTCGAGAAAGTTGCTCCAACCAATTCGACAGTTCTTGTGACGGGTGAAAGTGGTTGTGGAAAAGAATTGATCGCTCGCGCAATCCATGATGGTTCGAACCGAAACGATCATCAGTTTATCGCCGTCAACTGTAGTGCCTTTACCGAAGGTCTTCTCGAAAGTGAACTCTTCGGTCATGTCAAAGGAGCCTTCACGGGAGCCGTAGAGGAACGAAAAGGCGTTTTTGTGAGTGCGAATGGCGGAACCTTATTTCTGGATGAAGTTGCCGACATGAGCTTGTCGACCCAAGTGCGGATACTCCGGGCTCTCGAAGATCGAAGAGTAATTCCGGTAGGCGGAGATTCTGAAGTCGAAACCGATGTCCGAATTATTGCCGCTACTAACAAAGATCTGACCATTGAAGTTCAGGAAGGTCGATTCAGGGAAGATCTCTTCTATCGATTGAATGTGATTCCAATGCACCTTCCGCCTCTCCGAGATAGAAAAGAAGATCTGCCATTGCTGGCAGGACATTTTATTCGCAGGCATGCAGAGGCCATGGGGAAGCCTGTCAGTGGAATGACACCAGCTGCTCATCAAGCTCTGAGTCAGCATGATTGGCCGGGAAATGTCCGGGAGTTAGAGAATGTGATTCAGCGACAAGTCGCCCTGTGCCAGGAAGATCTGATTGATGAATTATCATTGGTGCTTCCTATATCTTCTTCTGCTTCAGTGAAACAAGGAGAGACTCCGTTTGAAAACGTGACTCAGTCTGGGAATGAGACTGAGACTGGGAATGTCTGCCTGGATACAGGAATGGGGCTTGAAGATCAGCTGATTCGCTTTGAAGCCCAACTGATTCGACAGGCGCTTCAGCGGTGTCAGGGTAATCAGACTCGCGCCGCAGAGCTCTTGGGTGTTTCCTATCGACAGTTCCGTTACAAGGTTAGTAAGCTTAATCTTCAGGTGAAATCTGCGGAGTTTGCCTGATGCGGGCAACGCTCAATAATTTTCCTGATCGACATGCGGGGTTAATCCTCGGCTCGATCATGGTATTCGGATTACTTTTCTGCCTTGGATCAGGAAGTGATCCCAGTACGGTGTGGGGTGTTTCACAAGTTTACCCGGACATCGGTGCGGAACCTTTTGCTGAAGCCAGAGGACGCCATTTGGAGATCGAGGCGGGGCTTGAGCAAACTCAGCAGCAACCTTTGCTAACGCTGCTTGCGACCATCTCTTTCAAATTTTTTGGACATGGAGTGGAAAGCCTTAGTCTTTTCTCGGTGATTCCCTACATGTTGAGTATTTTCACGGTGTCGCTGTTGATTGCACGTACCCGTGGGCGAATCTTCGG
>NZJA01000066.1 GCA_002691835.1 Planctomycetota bacterium | reverse complement strand
GTGGGAGACCAACGGGCCGTACCTCAAGCTCGTGGACAGGTTCAACGACCTGTACACCTACGCGTGGATCACCGCGGGGGGATGCAAGTTCCTGCTGCTGCACGACGCGAGGAACGAGGAGAACGTCCGGTCATTCTTCGACGAGGTGCACCAGCTGTACCTGCGCGTGGCGCTGAATCCGTTCCACACGCCGCGGACGCCCATCGAGAACGAGGTGTTCGACAGGCGGGTGCGGCAGGCGGGAAGGCGGTACTTCCCGTGAGGAGGGGGATCGACACTAGGACTTAGAAACTGTAGACTAATGCATCATGAATGCGGAGAGTAACTCTTGACTGACGCATTACACCTAATCCGCCCACGGAGCTCAACGCCGCCTGAACAGCATGTTCTTCACGTACGACACAGCCGGCATGTTGAACCAAACCGAGTCGTACCCGCTCCTCGCCAGGTCCCACTTCTTGCCGAACGTGTGAACCCTCGTCGTTGGTTCAACTTTGCCGTCTCCGCCCGTGACCAACTCGCCCCCGGCGTGCGTCCACGACAGCACGGACCCCCGCAGGTTATACGCGTCCACGCCCTTATCCTTGATCAGCTTCTCCACGTATTTACCGCTCCTGTAGCCTATGGTGCAGTAGGCGACGACCCTCTTATCGCGGTACGAAGCATCGAAGTCAGCTTCGTACTTTGCCGAGGAGATGGACCCAGGGATGGCGGACACCTTCCGCTCGTCGTCGGTCCTCACGTCGACCAGGACGTACGGGTTTGTACCTTGGTCATCGCGCATCTCGGCGATGAGAGCCTCCGCGGTGATCTCCGGGACGGACGGGACGGAGAACTCGAGCACCATCCGCTCAATCTCCGCCGCCCGCCTCGCATCCTCCGAGGATCTGGACATCATCCGAGTCGGACTTCTCGTGTGCCGACCTCGCGAGGTGGACCGCCGGCTTAAACCACGATGGGGCTTAAACCCCACGGGCGCCGTGGATCGAAGGACGTAAATCGCGCGAGTCCTCAACCCCGCGAACGCGCGACACCGACCCCGGGAGCCAACGCGCCTCGAGAGAGTGACATCACAGCCAAGACTACACGGGTTAACATTCAGATTTTTTTTTGGCTAGCACTAGCGCTTACGCTCAGACGGCGTCGCCCGCCGCCGCGGCCGCCTCCCTCTGTCGCTGCTTCTCCGCCAGCCTCTCCGCCAGCGCCTTCGCACCCCTCTCCCTCCGTCGCTTAGCCTCCTCGGCGTCACGCGTCGTGACCCCGGGCTTATTCCCCGCGTTGACAACCGCCAAACCGTCGTGAAGCTGCGCCGCCGACATCTGTATCAACGCCCGCCGCTCCCTCCGCCCGACGCAACACGCGTGCACGCCGTCCGCGAACGGCCCGAGCACCGGCGCCGTGAACGCCGGGAAGAAGGAGATGAACTCCATGTGCTCCGAGCTCGCGTCCCCGTGCCCACCGCCGTCCGGCCGGGGCTGGTAATACCGAAGGTACACCCAAGCGCTATACAATCCAAAAAACGTAAATCCAAACTTCTCGAGGTACCGTCCTTGAAGCGCCGCCACCGCGGTCATCGCCGCGAGGTGAATCGCGGGAAGGTGCCTGCACTTGAGCGTGCGTAAGCCCCGGAAGTTAACCGGCGCGTCGGGCATCAGCTGCCTCACCGCGACGAGCAGCGACGCGACGAGTCCTTGGAATCCGCAGATTGGTTCGTATAAGATCTTCTCGTCGCGTTGGCCGTAGTAGAGAAAGAGCATGGAGACGAAGGCGGCGCACCCGACGCACGCGGTGCACACGGCAAGGAACCGGGCGTACTCCTTCGCGCCCATCGCGGGCTCCACGATGCGACCTGCGGTGAATGACGTGGGGTTTAGGTGAGACGTTTTGGATCGAGATGGGGATTTGAAAGATTGGGAGATAGAATCTGGTATGGGATCTCGCCACGGGACGCACCGGTGAGGATGGCGGCCGCGCACGACACGATGAACCCCAGCGGGTTGACCTCCAGCCACGATGCCGTGAACACGTTCCACACGTACGGGATGGTCCGCCCCGGAACCAGCGCGACGTGCGCGACAAACTCGGTGGACGACGCGCCGCAGAGAAACATGGCGAGGAGGACCGCGATGGAGGCTCGCGTCGCCTGGGGCACCTTCACGCGCTCGATGAAGTTCTGCATGCGGGTGGCGCCGTCCGCGGTGCCCGCGGGGGGCGCGGGCGGGTTGAGGATGGGCTCGATCTCGGACATGAGCCGCCGACCGTGCGTGCCCCGAGTGGCCTCGGAGAGGCCAACGTTCCTCTGTAAAAAAGTTGAATCTCGGCGATGAAATAAATGATGAAATTTACGGGGTGACAGCACGACCGAGGCCTCCCTGTTCGCCGCCGTGACACAGGTCGCGGCGCCATGTGGGCGACCGCGAGGCGAGGGTGGGGCGTACTGGCCCTGGCGCTCGTCGCGATGGCCGCGGCGGGGGTGGGCGCGGACACGGCGGTGGAGATCGGGCCAACGGATGGAGAAAGGGATAATTTTCCCGCTGACGTGTTTGGGATGCGGGATGGGGGCGGGAGCCTGGACCCGCCGGCGCCCAACGTGACGGTGCCTCCGCCGATGGTACCCCCACGGCCGCTTCCTCCCATACCGCCGATCCCCCGGATGCCGCCGCCGACGTTGACCCCGGGCATGCCGCCACCGGAAGCGCCGGAGAGTCCGCCGACGCCGACGCCGCCCGACGCCCCTTCACCCCCGGAAAAGGCATCCCCGTCGCCTCCGCTTCCGGAACCCCCGGACGCGCCCGACGCTCCCACACCGCCGACATCCAACGCATCGACGTGGCCCACGCGATGCTCCCCGCGACGCGTCCCGCGCGCCGACCGATGCGAATTCGTCCGCAAGACCCACTCGTGCCAGTCCGAGCACCACCTCGTTCCGTACCTAACGATGCACTACTGCTGGACCGACGGCGGCGTCTGGTCCGCCGTCTCCCAGGCGCTCGTCATCGCGTCGCTGTTCTACATCCTCGCCACCGTCGCGGAACGGTTCTTCTGCCCGGCGCTGGAGAACATCGCGGCGGCGCTTCGTATCCCGGAGGACGTCGCGGGCGCAACCTTACTCTCATTCGGCAACGGCGCTCCAGATTGGTGAGTGTATTTTTTTCTTTCGCATGTACGTGCAATTAGACTGACGACGTCGTATTTCTTTCACAGCTTTGCGCAAATCGCCGCGCTCAGCCGGGACGACCCAGAGGCGGTGCGGGAAGGAATCTCGTTGGCGCTTGGGGCTAACTTGGGCGCCGGGATATTCATCTCCGCGGCGGTGTTTCCCATCGTGGTGCTCATCACGCCGAGTAGGTACGCGCGGCACAGGCATCCCATGGACATTGAAGACGATCGAGGTTCGAATGAAATTCAATCATCATTCGACGAGGAGGATGGGGACGAGAGCGACGCCAACGCTCCGTTGCTTCCAGACGGCTCTAGACGTCCAGACCCCGGCATCTGGAAACGTTTCGACGCGTGGACGCGGCGCGGCGGCGTCGAGGTGGAGCGCGGACCGTTCATACGCGACGTGTGCTTCTACGCGTGCGCGGTGGGCGGGGTGTCGCTCGCGATGACCAAAGGTTCGGTGAATCGGACCGAGGCGGCTGCGTTGGTTGGCGCGTATTTGGTGTACCTGTCGGTGCTGTTAGTCCCGTCGCGGGTGTCAGCGCTGGTGCGGCACATGACACGCGTGGGCGTGGAGAGCGACGAGCTGCTGTGGGAGAACGACCACACGGAGCGGCGGCTCACGCAGGGCCTCTTAGACGAGGATGACGAGATTGACGACTACGCCGCGCTCATCGAAGACGGAGCGCCCGGGATGTTGGTACCAAATACCACCCAGGTAGCCGACGAAGAGTACCCGGGTGAGTACCCAGGTACTGTGAGCAGAGGAGATGCGCCATCGGGGAGTTTCAGTGCGCAGGGTGCCGAGGAGGGTGCCGAGGAGGGTGCCGAGGGGGGTGCCGACACAGCTGTGGTGGACGAACGGACGCGGGTGAGTAGTATGACTCATCCCGCTGAAATGACTGCTTCGTTTTTGAGCGACGGCGGGTTCACCGCGCGGCGGGGACTGTGTAAGGTGACCGGGATGCTCACCGCGGCGGCGGAGGCGCCCGTCGTGAGCTTCATCCGTTGCACGATGCCGGACCTGGGTTCGGACCCGGCGAGGCGGTCGCGGCTGTGCACCTCGCTCCTGCCCGTGACGGCTCCCCTGTTTTTCGTCTTCGTCGAGCGGTTCCTGGGCGCGAACAAATTGATCACCCCCGCGGGTGCCGTCTACGGAGCCGTGTGCGGCGTGATGGGCGCGTGCGCGATGTACGTCGCGTGGCCGCACGTCAAGTACAGTCGCGTGATGCACGGTGTGCTGACGTGCGTGGCGTTCGTGATGTCCGTGACGTGGATGGACGCGACGGCCGGCGAGTTGGTATCGTTGCTCACGGCGCTTGGCAAGATTCACGGTGTGTCCGAGACGTTGTTGGGGGCGACGGTGCTGGCGTGGGGGAACAGCGTCGGGGACATCGTCGCGGACGTAACTGTCGCCCGGGAGGGGCACCCGGCGATGGCCATCGCCGCGTGTTTCGCGGGTCCGTTGTTCAACCTATTAATGGGCCTTTCCGCAGGGTTGGCCATCGCCACTGAGACGCACGGGGATATCACGGGGATTCATCTGGAGAACGAGCTGGTGGTGCTCGCGGGTGCGCTTTTAGTGTCGCTGGCGTTCCAGGCGATCGCCACGCCGCTCATGCACAGGTGGAGGTTCAGCAGGGGCATGGCCATCGCGTCGCTGAGCTATTACGTGGTGTTCTCGGTGGTGTACGCCCTCATCTCCGTGGGGGTCTTATTCCCCGATGATTGGTTCTGAAATAGTTTTATATAACACTCACGCTTACGCTTACATACAGTCACTTTACGCCGCCCTGGCCACCTCCAGGAAGGCTTCGACGTTCCCGTACTTCTCCAGTATCATGTGCCGTGCCTCCGCCTCGCTGATCGGCTGCGCCTCGTCGCGCGTGAACAGCCGGTGCCAGTGCCGCTTGCGCTGGTTTATGAACCAATTGTTGATTTGCGTCTGGTTCAGAGTGGCGAGTCGCATCAACGCCTTCTTCGCATCCTCGCTCGGGTACGGCCACAGGAGGTTAGCCAGCCACCACTCCTTCAACGCGTCCGTGGAAGTGGCTGGCAGTTTCCCTTTCTTCGTCTTTTTAAGAAACTCATCCTTCAGCGCGAGGATGGAGGAGGCGTACTTGCGCTTCAGCGACTTGCGCAGGTCGTCCTCGCGGGTGTCCACCGTCTTGGATTCCTTCGCGCATTTGCGTTTGCGCCTGCGCACCCACGCGGCTGACTCGTCGTCGTCGTCGCTGGGATCTGAGTCGTCGGATTCGTCGTCGTCTTTCGGCTCGTGTTTGACAGCCGTGACCGACTTTTTGGAGACTCCGGAGACGTTGAGCGCGTTTTGTGTTTTAAGCGCGAGTTTCGCGACCCGAGCCTCCGCGTCTCGACACGCGTCGACGACCTCATCGAAACACGCGTTGAGCTCCTCGGCGTACGCGGTGAGCTCGTTGGTGACGCGGTCCATGAACTCGTCGAGGTCGGCGCCGTACGCGCGCACGCATCCGTCCAGCGCGAGACGCATGGCGCCCGCGTTGACGTCTGCGGCTTCTTTCAAGAGCTGCCTTCGTCTGCGCTGGAGCGAGGCTTTGCCGGCGGCGTCTGCACCCACGCGGCGGCATGCGAAGTAGGCGTCGAGGAGCTTCGGGTACCGAGGGTTGGCGCGCACCGCGGCGCGCATCGCGCCGTGCTCGTCGTCGAGTATCGTCGACGCGAACGAGCCGCTTTGTGAGTTTGGGGCGGCGTTCGGGACGTTCCGTGTCCCGACGGATTCGTCAACCGACCACCTCGGCAACCACGGCGCCAGCGCGTCGAGGTCGTCCGATGCGCCGCCGCGTCCGTGCGGCGCGAACGCGTGCGTGGACCCTAGCCGGACCCCGGGGGGAAACGAGGACCTCGGCGAGGGAAGCATCGCGCCGGTTTGGAACCCCCCGTTGGAGGTGATGGACGACGAGGGTCCCGCATCGGGGTGGAGCTTGTCGAGATCGTCTATGTTGGCGATGAAGGTGAGGTCGTCGGGGCCGAGCGACGGGAGTGGCCCGGCGATGAGCGCGCCGATGTCGGGTAAGGAGAAGGCGAAGTCCTCGCCGGTATCGTCTTCGTCTGTTAGGGGAGACATCGGGGTCAGGAGGTGAGGGCGGTCTCGTTGAGATGGCGAGACATGCCAAAACTGGTGACGGGTCGCGTCATTTCATTTCCAAAATGGGCCGGTCCGCGTTGGGGACGACCGGACGCGCGCATCGAGGAAGAACGGGACGGTGACGGGCGGGTAAATGACGCACCGAGGAAGATTTCGCCGTCGCCGCCGCGCAGCATCGCCTCGGCCATGTCGCGTGGGATGCGTCCGGTGCGCCGTTCCGGGTGTGACGGTTTGGGTGACGGGACCCCTCTTGACGATGTCAACTGAAAAAATTTCAAGCGAATTTCACAACAGGCCAGCGCCCTCGGTGGGGTCCCGACCGGGGGCTGGGGGTTTCATGCGACGGTCGGCTCTCGGCAGGGTTTTGCTCCGCGCGATGACGGCATCGGACGTAGCGTCAGCGCCCGCCGCCGAGATGGCGACGGCATCGATACGCGGGACCAAGCGCCCCGCACCGTCGTCCCCGTCGACGCGCGACGGAGGAACGCACGATGCCAACCTACACCGCCGCGTGGGTGACATCCGCCGCTCGTTCGCGGCGGATGCCGCCGCGGCGGTCCCGCCCGATGAGCCGTCGACGTCATCGACGCCTTACGTCGCTCCGTCCGACATCGCGGTCGCGTACACGTCCACGCAGATCGACGCCTACGTCCATCAAAACTTCTACCCTAACAATCCGTCGAGGCCTGACGACGTCCCGAACGACGCCGGCGGGATCAGGCTGGTGGGTCTGGACGTCGAGGCGAGGCCCTCACGCGTCAAGGGCATCACGCACCCCGTCGCCCTGGTCCAGGTGACCACCCCGGACAACACCGGGTGCCTCCTGGCGCACGTCTACGACGCGATGGGTCTCTTCTCGCACCAAGACAAAGCCTACGTCCCGGGCTCCAACAGGCGCCCGTTCCCGCCGGCGCTGTCGAAACTCCTCAACGATCGAACCGTCATCGCGGTGGGCCAGGGCGTCGCCGAGGACTTGAGGCAGATATCGCGGAACTTTCCGGAGATTGAACTAGACGCGTCCAGAGGGTTCGTGGACCTCGCCGCCATCGTCGACTTTTACGACGTTCCGGCAACCGGGCTGGTGCGTTTATTTGGTTATCATCGTATGGGCAATTGCACTGACGGCGTGTTTTGTTTACTGTTAACAGGTGGATCCCGGTAGCCGACAGAGTCAACGAAGAAGTCAACGGCGGCTCACACACGCCGCACGGACCAAACGACACCGCCGCCGGTTCGGATTCAACCTCACTGCCCCCTATAACCCCGCACTCGCCCCCAACGCCCCTGGTCGACCTACTGAGCGACAGCCAGAGCGGCCTGGAGTATCTCACGGACAGCGAAGAACGCAAAAATTTGACTGCCGGGTGAGTTTATTTTAGTCATCGTATATATGGACAATTAGTATGACGTCGTGTTTTGTTTACAGGTGGGAAACGTTCGATACGTTCGATAGGTTCGAGACACCCGGACCTAACCTTAACGACCTCAACTACTCGAGCAGCGTTGGGACCGGGGAGAAAGGGCTGGTGTGGGACGGCGCGGGCGGGAGTTTCGGGTCGGACGCCTCGTTCACGTCCGCGTTCCGCCCGAGCACAACGCTCGACCCTTTTCAAACTCCAACCGCGTTGAAAAACACAAACACGCCGTCCGCTTTTTACACCCCGGCCGCCGCAATCGAGCTAGCCGAAGCCGCCGTCGCGTCGAACGGAGGTGGAGGTGGCACGCACGCACCGAAGGAGGAGAAAGGGAAGAAGAAGGAGGAGGATGGGAAGCTGGAGACGCTGGCGTCGGTCGCGGGGCGGTTGCCGGTGCGGGAATCGCATGACTTCGACGAGCTCGTGCGAGACCTACAGCGGATGTGAACGTGTGAGCGAATAGACGAATACGAAATGAAAAGAAAGAGTGACGATGTGAATGCACAAGACAAGACTCTCGCGTTCTTGTTAATGCGTCTTAATAAGCCTCGAAACGCAACTGCTTAAACGATGCGTTACACGTTCAATCCGTTCAATCCGTTCAATCCACTCGAAATTCCATCAGGTGTTCTTCTCGAGCACCGCCAGCGCGGGGGCGAGGTAGTTGTTGCT
>NZJA01000065.1 GCA_002691835.1 Planctomycetota bacterium | reverse complement strand
TAGATATTCGTTTATCGGAAGAGCCCGATTGCCTTAACGAAAAATTGGTCTGGAAAATCACCCGAAAAACTCGCTCACCAGTTCAATTACAGGGCGGGAAGGAGAGGCACCCCAGTGAGTCGGGGGTCGGATCGGATCCACAGGATGGATGAGGAGTTGGGGGTGGCGGGCCCCCGCTGAAGAGAAACGACAACTTACAGATGGCGTCGGCGATGTTGACCTGGCCATCATCGTTGCAGTCACACGCGTCGGCACAGGGACATGCCCCGCCACCAAACAAAAAGGCCAGGACGTTGACTGCGTCGCCAATGTCACAGCTGCCATCTGCATTGGAATCACCGCGGATAAAGAGAATCTCACAGATCGGCAGCTCCACACACAGCACGGATCCACAGCAGTGAAATTCGCCGCCTGTGGGATCGATGGAAACTCCTCCAAATGGCAGACAGACCTGTTCCCCGGGAGCACCACCACTCAGCTGAAAAGCAATGCCTGAAGCCACTCCCCCTGGGGGAATCGCAACCGGTAAGGAATAGATGTTGGGACTGATGGTGACTCCCCCGACCGTTCCGGGGATCACCAGTTTCTGCAGATCAAAGGCACTGTTGTTGATCAGATCAAAGGTGATCGTGTAGCCGCTCGGATCGAGATCATTCCCGCAGATGATCTCGAGGTTTTCAGGCTGACAGACTCCATCCGTGATTTGTGCATGCACCATCACGGTAGGCCCCACAAAGGCCAGCAGGAGAAAAGCGGCTCTGAAAACGTTCACGGTATTCCGATCATTGTTTCCGGTTCAGCGAACGGCTTCACTGAACCGGAACGGTCTGAATCAAAGGCACCCGGACGCTAGTCATTTTCCGGACAGGCCGGGAAGCTGTCACACCCCAACGGACCGTCCGTCGTATCGATTCCGCAACTGGAAATCAGCGGCCAGGGTGTGCTCGTCGAACCAAACAGGCCTTCGAGAGTGAAAATGGTATCGGCGATGTTTACGGATTCATCATCATTGGCATCGAGGGCATCTGCGCACGAGATGACCGCGGAATGGAACAGGAAATTCAGCGTCTTCACCGCATCGGCAATATTCAGTGCGCCATCCCCATTACTGTCACCACGAATGAAATGGATCGCAGGTGGCAGCAGGGGAAAACAGCTCACATCGCAACAGGCCTGAATCACCAGGTTTCCGGTGTCATCGATACAGGCCAGGCAGTAAACCCCATTAGCACAGGGAACGGTCACGCTCCCCGCTGCAGGGCTGGCAGAACCGATCTGTTGGCCATCCAGAAGAACCAGAATATCCGATCCGCAACAGTCCAGCGGGTTGGGAATCGGGAACTGCAGAACCACCGTATCAGCCACCACCTCACAGCTGATGTCCGGAATGCACAACTGCGGTTCCGCATCCGGAATGATCACACAGTGGGTCACTCCACAGCAGGTGTTCAGCGTCGCATCGTGGATGGTGATATCAAAACAGACAGTTGAACCGGGTGTTGCCCCCACAATCTGGGTTGAAAGCAGAATCGATGAATTGTCGGTCAGACCATTCAGCGGTTGCCACTCCTGGCTCACGGTGACACCCCCGGGGCTGATCACTTCCATGAACAGGTGCTCGGCCGTCACCGGGTCTTCCCCATCTCCGTTGGTCAGGTTGAAGGTGTAGGTCAAATTGCCCGCGGCATCAAAGGTCAGCGATTCTTCACTGATCAACAGGCAGCAATTGGGAAGCTCGACACAGACTTCCGTGCCGCAGCACTGGAACTCGTTGCCATCGGCATCCTCGGCAATCAGCCCGACAGGGATGCAAAGAGTGCTTCCTGCGGTACCTCCAGTGATGGATACAGAGATACCGGTCGCCGTACTGCCGCTTGGAAGAGGAGTCGGAAGATTGATGATGTTGGGCGAGATACTGGCTCCTCCGACCAGACCGGGGATCACCAGCTTGGTGACATCAAAGCCCGTGTTGTTGACCACATCGAAAGTCAGATTGTAATCGACCCCCGGTATTTCGGTGTCACAGAGCACCCGCGGATTCTCTGTCTTGCAGCCGGAGAAAAGCTCATTCAGCGGGCCGACCCTGAAGATCAGGTACTCTCCGGAGGGCGTGCCGAAAGACGCCGTGCTGAACGGGCTGGTGAAATCGGGGAAACCATCACTGTCGGCATCCGGGTTGTACCACATCCAGGTTGCCACCGGATTGTCGAAGTGGGTACACGACCCCACCGGAGTGGAAAAGGCATCATTGGGGTACTGAGCCGCAGGGTTGCCATTGGGGAAGGGGTCAAAATGGAGAACCGATCCATTCCCGGCATCGTTGGGGTGCAGGCCATTGACCGCACCATTGGCCCCCACCCAACCAGGTGAGGCGGCCCCCCCATTGGCTGGCGTGTTGGGAATGGGAGCGGCAGGGTAGCCGTTGGCGAGAGCGATCTGGGCATTGACATCATTCAGCAGAGCCGTCAATCCGGAAGCACAGTGACCCGTATTATTCGGGGAAGGCTCGAGTCCCGTGGCAAAGACTTCCCACTGCGGTCCGGTGCCCCCGTTGATGATGCCCGAAGTCAATGAAGTCACACTGTCAGAAAACTGGGCGATCGCTCCCTGATAGGTGCTGACGTCTGCCCAGCAGACCATGTAAATGTAGGCGCCGTTGAGTGATCCGCTGAGGTTGAATCTCTCAGCTCCATTGCTGTTGTAGGTGTTGAGGTCCGCACAGCTTCCATTGTAAATGTCTCCGGCCTGGCTCGCGTTGAAACAGCCGTAGATCTGCGTCGGATCAATTCCGTTGTAGTCACCGAAACCAAAGGCGTAACTGTTGTCCACGGTGATGGTCGCCACGATCGGGCAGGCAGGGTCACCGACACAGTCCTCGTCATCACAGTCGATGTAGCCATCCGCATCGGGCCCATCGAGGCCATCACTGCAGTCCCCTTCCTGGGAAAAAAGGACGCTGGAACCCAGAAATGACATGAAAAACACAACGGTGGCCAGAATTTGGCATCTGTTCTGTAACAGCATAAGAAACACACTCTCCAATCGGGGCAGACCCGATGTACTCGCTGGGATGAACCTCCTTCGAGGCCAATCCTGATTTTAGTGGAAGGTGGTACGACAGGCCACAAGGGATCCATTGGCCTGGATCTGAGGAACGATATTTAATAGTTCTAAAGTGTCATAAGTAAAAATAATGAGGCCGTTTCAGGATAGCCTGCCCATGCGGCGAGGTTTTCCAGAAACGGCCTCATAACTATTGAAGCACTCTTCCAAACCAAAAGGGCCACGCCCCCTCGGGCTTTACCCTTCCTGGGCGGCGGCTTCCGCGGCTTGCATCTCTTCCCACTCTTCGGCGGTGGGGAAGGGGACAGCGCCACCGGCATCCATGACCACTTTCATCTGATCACCCACCCGACGGTACACATTGCCGAAGCCACCCATGAAGACCGGGGCTCCCTCAGCAGTGCGAACAACCCATGCGCCGTAGGCGCGGGCGTAGAGATCATTGATGGGATGGTAACCGGTGACGATGAAATCGAGTTTGCCTCCACGCTTGAACTCGGAATCAGCCTCCATCCCCGCCATGAAATCACCCAGGTGAGCCCGAATGCCGTTGAGACCTCTTACGGGGAAGAATGATCCATCGGTCACAAGGCGGGCGTCATCGCAGAACTCTTCCATCAACGCATCGAGATCGTGGTTCTGCCACGCTTCGCTGACTCGACCGAGGTGGGCCACCAGAGCCGGATCCATTTCCGTGGCCCTTGGCAGGGAGTCGAGCATGGCGTTGACCTCGTCCGGATTGGGAGGCAGGAAGTTGGTATCTTCCGGCAGCGGGTTGTGGGCCATGAACTGAATCAGTTTGGGAGTGCCTTCGACTTCACGGCCAATGCCGGCCATGAGCCCCTGCCACAGCGTCTCACCCTCACTGGAAACGGTCTTGCCAACAGCGTCATAGATAAAGTAACCGTCTCCCAGATCGGTGTAGCCGCCGATACTGCTCTCGATGCGCGATCCGAGAGCAGCACTGCCTTCTGCAAAGGCCATCTGATAGCGACCACGAATGTTTTCATGGCCGAAGAAACCGGAAAAATTCTGCGGGAAAAATTCCACTGCATCCTCGAAGTAGCAGGCGAGCATCTCTTCCGGCTTGCCCGTGGACCAGCGCTCCCTGATCGCCCTGTCCAGGCGGCTGGCGGGAGTGTTGGGAACCGTACGCGCGTAAATTTTGACGGTCTTGATCTTGCCGTCGACGATCTGCACATCGTGCATGTGGTGCTCCCGAACACGCTGGCCCAATTCATCGATGTACGTGAGGTCATTCCCGGTGGTCAGCCACTGCTCTTCGTCGGTGTCATTGGCAACCATAAAACGAATCTCCCATCGGGGATCCGCCGGTGATTGAAACCACTCCTCCAGGAACTGAATTTGCGCCTCAGTTCCGGAAGCGATTTCGCCGGTATTGGTGTAGCCCACCCAGCCTTCAGCATTCATCGATGCGATCTTGTCGAGATCACGGGCATTGTGCGCCTCGATGTAGTCGATCCAGATCTGCTGGTAGTCCGGGTTGCCGGGGTAAATGTTGAGCAGCTTGCCCTCTCCCTGCCACATGCCGATGACGTCGTCTTTGGCATTCATGTTTGCGCAGGCAGAAAGGGTGAGACACAAAAGGGAAAGAACGACGACCTGAAAGATCTTGTTCATGACGGACTCCTGATTCGTTTGGAAAGACAAACTCCGAGGCCGAGGAGTTTGGGTAACGAATTCGAAAGTATTCCCTGAAAGCAGTCAACTCAAGAGTAAACTACTGAACTCATCCATCGGAAATCTTCTGAGTAAATCGAACTGTTTTCAAACCGGATCAATCCCTCAAAAATAAACCGGGCCGCCAGCAGATTGCCAGCGACCCGGTTTCCGTCAACAAGCCCACCCCTGTTCAGGGGCAAGGAGCATAAGCATCACATGTCAGACCATCCACGGTGGGATCGAGACCACAGCCGGGTGACGGGACCGGAAGTGTCACTCCACTGTCGAAAAGGTACGAGAGCAGCTGTACTGGATCAGAGATGTCCTGATTGCCATCGTCGTTGCAGTCGACGGTGTCGCCACAGGACGGAGGTGCTCCATTGTTGAAAAGCATCACGAGCATGAAGACCACGTCCGAAATGTCGAGCGTGCCATCCTCATTGCCGTCTCCACGGACAAAGGATACCTGCTCGCAGATATCCGGTACGCCATTGGCATCCGCATCCTGCTCGGTACCACTGGCGATGTCGCAGCTGTCAGGGACACCGTTGGTATTGCAGTCCGCGGCTCCCCCCGCAAGGTCACAACTGTCCGGGACACTGTTTCCGTTGCAGTCAGTGGCCACGCCAGTGGTGAGATCGCAGTTGTCCAAGGTGCCATTACCGTTGCAGTCTGCACCGGTACCGCTGACCAGTTCGCAACTGTCGGGGATTCCATCTGCATCGCAATCACTGAGACCGGAAGTGATATCACATTCGTCGGGGATCCCATTGACGTTGCAGTCCAGCGAGGTTCCGCCGGCGATATCCTGATCGTCCGCCACCCCGTTGCTATTGCAGTCGGCAGTATCACATTCGTCGGGAATACCGTTGGTATTGCTGTCGGTACTCGTACCTGCAGCGATATCACAACTGTCCGGAACACCATTGCTGTTGCAGTCCGCAGACGTTCCGGAGGAGAGATCACAGGTGTCATCGACCCCATTGCTGTTGCAATCGACAAACCCCGAACCTTGTGCCTCGATCACCACACCCCAGGAGTTGACGACACCGTCGTCGGCGGTGGGAAAGACATCGACTACCGTCAATGCCCATGTGCCCTGCTTGGACTGGCCATCAAATCCTGAGAGCGGTTGGAATGGCGCTGATCCGGTGCCGTCATCATCAAATGTGGTGATCAAATCATCCGCACCGCCGCCTGTTTCGTTGTGCAGGCGGACCACCGTTCCGCCGGGGCTGGTGAGATCGACATTTAGATCGCCAACAAAAGTGTGACTGATGTTGATCTCTGCGTTGACATCCAGAATGAGCCCCGCATCGGCAACAACGATGGTGTCATTGGCATCAGGGGGAACCGGAAGTGCCGGGCTGGCACTGTAGGTCTGTGTGCTGACCGCATCGCAATCGTCAGGCACTCCATTGCCGTTGCAATCTGAACTGATACCTCCAGCGATATCACAACTGTCGAGACTTCCGTTAAGGTTGCAGTCACCTGCGCCACCGGCGATCTCGCAGCTGTCGATGGCGCCATTGCCATCGCAATCGACCGCACCGGTCGCAATATCACAGCTGTCGGGGATCCCATTGCCTTGGCAGTCAGTAGCGACACCAGAGGTGATGTCGCAAACATCTGCAATGCTATTGCCGTTACAGTCAGGCTGGCACTCATCGGGCACCGAATTCGTATCACAATCGGTAGAGGTGCCGATGATGATGTCGCAGGCGTCGGCAATGCTGTTGCCATTGCAATCTTCCTGACACTCATCGGGGATCAGGTTGCCATCACAATCAGAGGATGTTCCTCCGGAGATATCGGCATCGTCGGGAATACCGTTGCCATTGCAATCGGCGGGAGCCAATTGAATGCCTCCGGTAGCGATCACACCATAGCCCTGGGAACCGCTGTTGACCGCCGTGGCGACCACGCGCACGGTCCATGATCCCTGTTGCGGGTTATTGATATGAACCTGCTCGACGTTGTTGATGCTGTCGCGGCTGCCGCCGGAAGCACTGAATCCTCCACTGAAGAAGTTGCCGAAGTAGGTGGTGCCGTTCGGGGCGATCACTTCCAGATCCAGATTGTTGACTGCTGCCGCCGCCGATCCGGCAGTGGCGGCCACGTCGGTGAAGGCCAGAGTGATCCGCAGGTCCTGCGTGGAATCGATCACATTGACGTTGTAACTGGTGTTCTGGCCAGTGCTGAAACCGGAAGCATTGCGGACGTCTTCGAGGACACCCAATGCACGATTGTCTCCGGTGAAGAAAAGAGGATCACTGATGCGGGCGCTGCCCCACCCTTCCAGATTGGAGGGGTAGCCGGCAATCCCGGTCATGTCGACCGCCGAGTTGACGATGGTCGCCTTGAGCAGGGCACCACTGGGAACCAGGGCATCTGCCGGATTCGGAGCGCCGCTCGGGTAATAGCCTTCGACGTAGTACTGACGAATCAGAGCAGTGGCGCCCGCCACTGCCGGGCACGCCATCGAGGTTCCGGTGAGCCCGGTGGTCCCACAGGCGGTTCCCGCCTGCGAAGACTGGGTCGCACAACCTGGGGTGTACACTTCCGGCTTTCGACGTCCATCAGATGTGGGTCCAATTCCTGCCGTGCAATGATTTTCTTCATTGGGGGAATCCTGACTCGCCCCCACCGCCAAAAGATTTTTGGCATTCTCAGGATTTCTCAAAACATTGCCGTTGGTCACTGCGAGGCAAACAAAACTTTCCTCGTTGTTACGCAGGAAAACGTCAAATCCACGAGCCAGACTGTCGTAGGCCGTGGTGCCATCGTTGCCCCAGCTGTTGGTGTGAATCCGCCCACCCTGACTGTGATGCAGATTGAGGCGCTGGGTGATACCGGCTTCCGTAAAGTTCGGAGTCGTGTTGGTGACCAGATTGGCCTCGTAGGCGATACCGCGCGTGTCATTGTTGGCGCCGTTGTTTCCGGCGGCGGTTCCGGCCACGTGGGTGCCATGGGTATCGGATCCATTGCTGCTGTTATAGGCGAGGATCTTGCCCGTAGGGAAGGAGCAGTGTCCCTGATCAACACGTCCATCGAGGACGCCGATCACCTGACCTTCTCCATGAATCCCGTTGTCGTAGACCGGAGTCTGATTGGTGATGTTGGTCTGGATCACCCAACGTGTCGTGGCATTTCTAAGAGTGATATCGGGAGCGTCCTCGATGAAGAGAACTGATTCGATCCGACTCAAGAGTTCGAGATTTTGCGGAAGAGTGATTATGGAAAGTTCATCGTGGGTTCCAACCCTCTCGACCCTTTCCACAGTGGC
>NZJA01000064.1 GCA_002691835.1 Planctomycetota bacterium | reverse complement strand
TGTTGATCGAGAAGTCTCTGGCAACACCCCAGTACTATCCATTGACCCTTAACCAGGTCGTGACCGCTTGTAATCAAAAGTCGAACCGAGATCCCGTCGTCTCGATGATGGAGGATGAAGTGGAAGGGGTTCTGACAACCTTGGCAAACCGGGGTCTTGCGACGCAGGTTTTTGCGACAGGGTCGAGAGCTGGAAAATACCGTCAGGAATTGACGGGGATGCTGGAACTCGATGGGCAGGCGATGGCGGTTCTTGCAGAATTTTTTCTGAGGGGGGCTCAGACATTGGGAGAGCTTCGGACTCGAGCCTCTCGCATGAAGTCGATTCCTGATATGGGTGCACTCAATGAAGTCCTTCAGGATCTGTCACGCAGGGAACCTCCTCTGGCCCGCAGATTGACTCCACCCGGGATTCAGAGGGGAGTTCGTTGGGGTCATTTACTGCAGGATGAAAAGATGTGCGATGCCATCGATGAGGTGAATACTGAATCGGCAAGTTCAGTTGTTCAGGAGGCTGTTTCGAGGCCAGTGGCTTCCGGGGATCGCATCGTTCAGCTTGAGGAGAAGATTGCCGATCTCGAAAAGCGAATCGAGTCTCTTGAGAGAACCCGGTTTCAATAAAATTTGCTGAGAGAATCTTGAATCAGAAGAAGCGAAATGAGAAGTCTGATGAAGAGAATAGAGTTGAGCCGCATGGATGAATCAGATAGCTGGGAACGGTTTCCTTTCTTCCTGCTCGCATCTGGAGTTTCCAGATTCGTGTTTCTTCTGGGATGTCTGATACCCACTGCGCTTTGTGCGGATGGAGTGCAATCTGGGTCCATCACATCTGTGACGGTTTATCCCGGGTTTGCCAATGTCGAGCGCACCGTCGCCTTGCCTGCGGGAGAATCTGGAAATCGAATTTTACAACTGGGCCCAATACCGGCAAGTTTGCGCGATCGGTCGGTCAGAGTCAGTACCGAAGATGGTATTCAGGTTCTATCTGTCAAGGTCCGCCGAAACAGCGGTGACCCGGTGGAGCCTTCAAAGTTGAGAGAGCTGCGTAAGAACGTGGAAGTCGCCCAGCAATCGGTACAGACTTTGCAGCGCAAGGAAGAAACACTGGCTGCCATGCAAGTACGTTACGAGGGACTGATCCCGGAGAAACCGGGAAAGGAAACGAGCGGGCCGCTCTCGCTGCAGGCATGGCAGGGTTTGACAGATCTGATTCTACGGGGAATCGATACGACCAGTATCCAGAGACAGCAGTTGGTTCCACAGTTACGTGAAGCTCGCCAACTTCTTGAGCAACTCAACAGTGAGCTTCAGCAACTCAACTCCAAAGGGCAACGCAGTCAGGCCACCCTCGAAGTAGAAGTTCTCGATGGGCAGGGTGCCGGAGGAGTGTTTCGGGTTCAGTACCAGCTTCCCGGAGCCACCTGGAAACCTGCCTATGACGTGTCGGTGAATTCTCAGACGAAACAGCTTTTATTACGATCCTATGCCGAAGTACGTCAGTGGACTGGTGAGGATTGGCCCGCCGTTCCGATGTTCTTTTCGACCAGTTTACCCGAGTCCGGAGCAGAGCCCGGAGACCTGGCGGCTCTGATCATTGAGCGACCTCGGTTTTTGCCTCCCGCACCAGTCATGAGCCCGAGGGTAGAACCGATGACTAAAAAGGGTGAGGACTTTGACAGAGGGCTGTCCATAAATGGAAACAGGCTTCAGCAACCACCAAAAAGATCTGAGTCGGAGAGATATTCAGGACGGTTGGTGGACACGGCTGGAGTTGATGTTTTTGGTTATCGGGGTGGAGCCAATTTTCTACTGGATGATCGAGGCTTTCTGAGCATTTTTGAGTCGATCTATGCGGATGAAATCCCAGCGAATGGCGCGATTCAAAGAAGACTCTATTCTATCAGTACCTTTCCCTACCTTGGGGACCATCGCTGTATTCCCGAATTAAAAGAGGCTATTTTTCGCAGGCTGAAGTTGACGGTGACAGGGCAGGATCCCCTTTTGGCTGGGCCGGTCTCAGTTTTTGTCGATGAAGACTATCTCGGTGTGACTTCCATCGCCAAAACGGTTGCTCCCGGAGAGGAGCTTCACCTCGATTTGGGTGTTCTCGATCATATTAAAGTGACACGCACTACCGAGGAGTCAGAAGAAACTCGTGGTCTTTTAAGCCGGGTCATCGAATATCGAACTGAGACCCGATTGCGATTCGAAAATTACGGTAACTCTGCCGAGACTTTCGAAGTTCTGGAGCACATTCCTGTTACAGATGACGAGTTAATCTCGATCAAAATTGATCGTGGTCTCTCTCAACCAGGTCCAGAAGAGGCGAATTCTGCAGCTGGATTATTACGTTGGCCGGTGACTGTTGAGGCTGGCAAGTCTTTGGAGATCCTGCTGGTTTGGACTATGCAGATTCCGAAAGACAAGATCCTGAGACTGCGACCCGCTCCAGAGAGATTGGGGGACCAGTGAACTCTCATAGATTTCATGAAAAAGGTGAACTCAACAGCATTCTGTCATGCCTGATAATGCTCATAATCTTCGTCTCTCATCCGGGTTCGGTCTCATCACAGGAAACAGTGACCAGCGTTTCCGAGACTCCTCATGCTGTGACTGTTTTCGAAAATAGAGCTCGGGTGAAAAGGCTGAGGGCTTTGACTCTCTCTGCAGGAATCCATCAAGAAGTCTTTCAGCGATTGCCTGCGGAACTGAATCCGAACAGTTTACGTGGAATGGCCATTGGTGCGGATGCTGGAAATGTCCTGATACTGGCAGTGCAACTCAAAGAAGAATTTCCGGTACAGGCGGGGAAGGATCAGGCGGCATTACTTAGATCCAGATTGAATCAGGTCGAAGATCAGATCCTCGGAGTGAAGGCAAACATCCGAAGAAACGAGCTTCATGGAAGACTCTTAAAACGCTATGCCGAGATTTTACGCGTGGTGGTCTCGAGCCCACCCTCTGCTCAGGGTCAACCACAGTGGAGCCTGCAAGATGTGGAACCGATTCAGCAATGGTTGCTTAGTGGAGAAGTTGAGATAGCAGGGCAAGTGGATCGTCTGATGCGGGAAAAAGAACAGCTGATCAGACAGAGAGACGATCTGAGATCGGATTTGGAAAAGTATCGAAGCGATTCGTTACGCCGATATTGGACTGCGACTGTGACTTGCCAGTCACTTGAAGATACGACTTTTGATTTGGAATTGTCCTACGATGTTCCCTCGGCCAAATGGGAAGCTGTTCATGAAGCCCGTTTGGATGAAGACCGTGGAATAGTGACTTGGAAACAAGGAGCGAGGGTGACCCAATCGACCGGTGAAGATTGGTCAAAGGTAGATCTGACATTGTCGACTTTACAATCCTCCTTAGGGTTGAGTGCTGGTCGACTGATCCCTGTGGAGGTTTCTCTCGAAGATCGTGAGGAGCCTCTGGAAGCAAGCAGGAGTCTTCGAGACTCCGACTTGCCTGATTCGATTCAGCTGGACGGAGTTGTTGGGGGACTGTCAGACAATCGGGCCTTGTTTTCTGGATGGTCTGCTTCCGAAGTCAAAACCGGCTATGGAGGAGTCGTCTCTTTTCAGATTCAGTCTCCTGCAGATGTTCCCTCGGATGGAAGTCCGCATGCGATACATATCCTTTCATGGGAAGTTACCGCAGAGTTGGCCTTCGAAGCGATCCCTGCTCTGGGCCAAGGAGTTTACAGGAGGGCGAGATTGATTCAGCCCGGGCCCGGCTTGTTACTAAAGGGGGAAGTCCAATGCTTCCGGTCGGGAACCTTTGTGGGTCTGGGAGAGGTGGAGACCATCGCTCCAGGTCAGAAGTTTTTTCAGTACTTTGGTCTTGATGGACGACTGAAGCTTCATGCTCAGGAGCTCACGGAAGTTCAAACTCCTTCCCGATCGGCTTTTTCACGCCATCGTTATGAGAAAAAGTCTCTTTATGCGGTGTCTTCATTTTTGGATCAGCCCGCTGAAGTGGAATTGGTCAGCAGGATTCCCATCAGCATGGTCGAAGAGCTGACGATTGAATTGGGACCACAGAGCGATCCAAAACCTCAAATCAGTCGAGATGGCATCTGTCGGTGGAAATTGAAAGTGATGAAGAATGAACGTCAGCAGGTCATCTTTCAGTGGATTGCTGAAGCTGACAGAGGCAGTGAAGACCTGTTAGATCTCCTGCGATGAGCATCGAGGAGAAGATTCAGCACTTTTTCAAGGTTTCAGGCAGGGAGCGCAAACTGATCCTGAAGGAGCTACTGAAAGAGTCTTTGACACGTGACCACGTTTTGTCTCTTGCTCCAGCCATCCGTGACCCCAGTCCCAGGATTTGTGCAAGAGTGACATCGCTGCTTGCCCGATGGGAACTCGATGAAGTCTTTGAAGAACAACTTCAGGGTTTAAAAGACGGAAAGCAGTCGCTTCTGCGGGGGCAGTTCCGAAAGATCAGCTCACGGAAAGATTCTGTTGCCGATCAAAACGAGGCTACAGATTCTTCAGGTTGAAATTTCGTGGGCAAGAGTCTTGTGAAGGCAAAGGTCAGGTCGAGTGAATGGAGGCCTATTGGCCGCGGTCTTCCATTCCGCCATTTTCCTCACCTCGATGTTCTTCAAATTCATCGGGACTGATTTCCTCTAACAGGACCGCTTCCACATCGGCGGTTCCAAGAATTTCAGTTCTGTTGAAGATGACTTCCCATGTGTATCGACCGGGTTCAGGGAACTCCATCGGAGGAAGTTCAAAAATACACTCGTGATGTTCTCGGCGATCATCATGGTAGATTTCGAATTCAGGGCTTTCTTCGATGATGGTGTCGTCAACAAGGCGCTTGAAGCGGAATGAAACCCTGTGCAGTCCGGAGAAGTCACTCAGGTTAATGTAAAGAGTGGCTGGCGAATATTCAGCCGGAAACTCTGCCATCCGGACCTTGTTGAAGGTTCCCGCGAGGACACATTTGGTGGAGTCGTCATCCTTGTAAACACGGTCACACAAAAGGATGGCCTGAACGAGTGGGACAAGGGGTTTGGTCAAAAATGTCCTGCTTCCTGAAGTCTATCCGGGAGCCTGAAGTCTATCCGACAGGTGCCGAGTGCTACCCGCCAGAAAATCGTCACTTGGGCAAAATACCCCTTATGGATACATCCCAAGGTACCGGGATCATCAAGGATGTTCTACCCCGGGAAAGGGAGTTCTTACGCTTCTTGACCCTGATGGAGTGGGGTCACAGAATGAAAAACGCTGGAACCCCCCAAATGGGTTCCCGTGAGTGTAGACTTCAACCAGCAGGTGGAAAGATTGGGGTCTTATTTGAGAATGGTCTCGGTCAGGGAAACGGCTTGGATAAACACCACGCCTGCAAGGGTTTGGTCTCACCTGACTGAAATCGGGGATTGGTCCGATTGGTGCCAGGGGGTTTCAAAATCTGAACTGGGACGCCGACGGGGTCAGACTCGATCTGACTGGACTCGATCTGACGTGATGCCAGGCGCTCGGTGGAGACTTTTTTGGGATCTGCAGCCTCCTGCGCCTCTGCGGGGTGGAATCATTTCGTTGATGCGGGATCCAGAAGAAGTCAGGATTCGCAAGGTCGGCAACCTGCTGAATTTTCGTCGGGAAGAGTGGTCTGCATTCAAACAAGTTACGCCAAAGAGTGATCTGGACCTTGCAGAGGATTGCTATCAGCTGGCTTGGACCTCAGGCTGGGGACCCTTCAGAAGTGATGCCTGCATCAGCCTCGGGTCGGATGGCTCCGGAACATGGGTCGAATTTCTGGTCAGTTGGCAAGGCTGGGGGGCTTGGCTCACCGGTTTGAGTAATGGCAAAGTGCAACGGGTATGCGGGCAGTGTCAGCGGTTATTGCTGGCGGATTTACAGGTCACGATGGAACGGATAGGAACCTACGGATGAATGCTCCGACGACTCCTCTGAGAACTCTTTGGTATATGGGGGCAAAGACCCGTTTGTGCGAAGAGTTTATCGATGGTGCCGTTCGCGATTTGGTCTCTCCCGGGGCTACTATTGTCGACGCCTGTGCGGGAACCGGTGCGGTCGGTCGCTGGTTCGCTGGAGATTATCGAATTCTTGCAAATGACGCACAGGAATTTTCGGCAGTGATCGCCAAAGCTCATCTCGAAGTCTCTCCGGAGTGGGCCCTCGAACTCGATCGATTGGAACCGGAGTCTGATCTGGCAGCTGCCATAGATCGAAATGTCTCTGATCTTCAGCAACTCTATGGGGAATCCCTGAGTCAGGAATCTCTCCTTTTGAAGGCGATTCTCAGTCCTGGTGATCAGCGTGAAGGTGCGCTCTCTGAATACCGAGAGTTTTGCTCAAAGGTACCGGTTCCATTTGAAGACCCCTTACCAGAATCACAATCTGAAGATCCCTATGCGGAGATTCGGCGACGTTTACCGGAAATTCTCATAGACAGAAGAACTTCAACGGATTCGTTGCCTGCGATCCTGTGTTCGGCGTATTGGGGTCAGGTTTACTTTGGATTAAGGCAATCGATCATGATCGATTCAATCCGTCAGGCGATTCGGGAAATTCCTCTGTCAGCCAGTTTTGGCCCAGAAAAGAAAAACCTTTATCTCGCAGCTCTGCTTCATGCGGTATCTGTGAGTACCTCTGGGACGAGTCACTTTGCACAACCTCGATCCGTCGATAAAGATTCAGAGCTGATCGCAGTCGCAAAGCGAAGAGCTATCGACATCGAAGAGCAGTTTGAGTTAGCTCTGGATGCCATCCGTCGAGAAATTCTTGAACGACCGAGATTGAATGGAAATCGAGTCTTTTGTACCGATGTCTTGAAGCTTCTTGCGGAGGAGGGTGATCTGGCTGAGGAAGAACCAGTGGATCTGGTTTATCTCGACCCGCCCTACACCTCAGATAATTACAGTCGCTTCTACCATGTCTTGGAAACCCTCGCCCGATATGACTACCCGGAATTACAGTGCCGAGGAGATGAATTAACGAAGGGGAGATATCCCCTCCGAGAGAATCGATTTTCGTCCGATTTCTGTAGTGGTACTCAGGTTGAGAATGCCTTCAGGAAAGTCGCTGAAGGTTGTGTTCGTAAAGGATCGAATCTATTGATTTCCTATTCCGGGGACACCGGACTTTTGACCAAAAAGTGGTCGAAGGAAGGTCACGCACAGCCTGCTGCTCGATTAAGAGAGCTTCTGCTCGAGTACTTTAGCGTAGTCGAAATTCGTGAGCAAAAACTGATGCATTCAGGTCAAGGGGACAGCAATAAACCGGTGCAGGAACTACTCCTGCTTTGTGAGGTCTGACCTTGCGCTGGTTGGGAAACAAAACATCCCTTCTCGAGGAGATCTACACTGCGGCAAAAAAGGCAGGATATCAGGGGGGGACTGTTTGCGATCTCTTCGCTGGTAGTGGATCTGTGGGAAGATTTTTTCGATCCCAAGGCTGTAGAGTTATTTCGACTGATCTGATGAATTGTTCTCATGTGTTTCAGAAAGCTTACCTGGAGACCTCTGAGGTTCCTCGGTTTGACGGTATCAAGCCCCTTTGGGAAACTCTGGACCCGGTCTCTGAGTCCCGTCTGAGTCAACTCCGTGAGACTGGAGAAGCGTGGCTTCCGTTTCGTAAATTAGTGAACTATCTGGAAACGGTATTGCCTCCTGAACAGGGATTGCTCTATCGGCAGTTTTCAAAGGCTGGCGAATCAGAGCGAAATTATCTGACACCTGAAAATGCTGCGAGACTGGATGCCATTCTTGCTTGTTTACGAAAGTGGAGAGTCGCTGGCGATCTGAAGCCGCAGGAGATTTGGCTTCTTCTCGCCAGTTGTATTGATGCTGCTGACAGGGTCGCCAATATTTCTGGCACATACGGAGCCTATTTGAAAACGGTGCAAGGCAGCGCATTACGCCATCTTGAACTCAAAGTGCCTGCAATTGTGGACGGTCCCATTGGTGAGGGGCATCGAAAAGATGCACTCGACTGGATTAGTGAAGTGGAGTGCGAACTTCTTTACATTGATCCTCCATACAATCAGCGGCAGTACCCTGCGAACTATCACCTTCCTGAAATCCTCTCATTGCTCCCTTTTGAAAGTTCTGATGATCGGATTGAAGATTCCATTTATGGGAAAACAGGATTAATCCCTTGGAAGGAAAAAGCTTCGCCTCTTTGCAGTCGCAGGGGTGATGACTGCTTTCAGTCTGTATCTCAATTGATAAAAAGTGCGAAAGCAGAAATCATTATTTTTTCATATAGTGAAGAGGGGATCCTTCAACGTGAAGAGCTGGAATCCATTCTTCAGGATTGGGCAGGGTGTGACAGTGAGAAGGGGCTCTCGCTTTTGGAGATCCCGTACCGCCGCTTCCGAAGTGATTCTGGATCCAATGAAGCGGTTAAAAGAACTTTTCGTCCAGCACCTGGAAGATCTCGTGACGAAGTTCACGAATGGTTGTTTGTTGCCAGTAAAGTCGTGAGCTCGAGAGATGTGAAAGAACTTCAATGAACATGAAGTACCTTGAGACGGCTTCATACTTCTTTGCTGCCACCGCAGTCACCTGCTCTGCTTTGGGAGCTCATCTGATGAAGGATCAGTGGCATGACTCAAATGCTGCTGATCAGTTTACTACAGCAACCCGTATTCTTTTCTGGCATGCGATTGGTGTATGGATCTGCTGCAGAACGGATCCTCCAATGAGGATTCCGGGAATTATGATGGCGATTTCGACCGTCGTATTCAGTGGATCGGTCTTTGCCCTGTCATTGGGGGCCTCCTCGAGTTGGGCTCAACTCGCTCCTTTAGGCGGATCGGGCTTGATTCTGAGTTGGATCTGGATGGGTCTCTCCCATTTGAGGGGCTTCCGAGCGGCTCGGGGATAATGCTCTAACATTATTGCTGGCATAAGTTTATGGATTGAGCTCTGGCGATTTCCCCAATGGCACGAACCTCTGGGCCGATTTTAAAAGCAGAATGACCGGTCGCTTGCCGAGGTGAAGGCTGTTACTTTAGACAAAGCAGTCAGGCGATCTATATTAGATCGATTTGGTCTGCCATTATTGAACGGCCCATTGAGAAGCAGGTTGTTGCCCCTTGATTCAGCGCATGGCTGTCGTCAAAGAGCACAGAAAATCTATATGATGGTGTAATCCAGGGTGGGATTCGGGTTTGTTTCATAAGATATTAAAGTCTAGAATTGACGGCTTCCTTCTCGTATTCGATCCTTTACAAGGTCTGGATTCTCAGATATCCAGGATCTTGCCTCTGATAATTCTGCAATTAGGACTCCTCATTTCCAGTTCCTTGGAAGCGGGGGGGGTCGACCTTCGAAAAACGGGTCGGGGTCTCAGTAATGAGGATCTTCTGGTGGCAGCGCTCGTGGATGCGACGGATCAGCTCGGTGAGTCGACCGCATCCACTTTAGAGCTCGAGTGGATCCGTGAGCTATCCCCCAAACGGGTCGTTCTCGCATGGGTCCAGGTCTTGCACGGCATTCCTGTTCGAGAATCCGTTGGCAGAATGCTGATGTCGAAAGATGGTTCTGGTCGATGGTCTTGTCATTTTCGTGCATTTAGAGGAGTGACCTGGCAGCCTGCCCACTCTGAGAAAGATCTCTTTCCTGCTTCTGAGCTTCAACCTGGAATCGATTTCCCTGAGCGATCATGGAGTCGTCCGGTTCTTGAGTTTGTGAGGGGGGAAGGCGATCGTGCGGAATTGTGCTGGGTCTTCTATGGAAGGTCTCTCGACGAGAGTCTTCATAGTACGATGCAGGTCGATTATTCGGCAGTAAGCGGAGATCTCTACTCTGCAAATGAAATCGTGTGTTCTCTCGATGTCAACGGATTTGTTTCGGCCACCCGGACAACTGGCACCGGGCCTCAAGGAAGTTCAGGGGTCAGCGTCCAATCGATCAGCGGTGTGAGATTGAGTGGGGGAGGCGATTCGGTCTATGCAGGGAGCGATGGCAACTTTTCATTAGTTTCCAATCAGAACAGTTTCACGGTTCTCGCCGAGCTCAACGGAATTTGGGGCGGTGTTTCGAGTTTAGTGACAACGCCGATGACAACTTCGGAACAGGCCACTTCCTCAAACCTGAATATAACGATGGATGCCAATGGAGAGTCCGATCTTATCGCCCAGTTGAATGCTTTCCATTTCATCGATCAGGGTTACAAGCTTTATATGGAATCAGCCGGAGGCTTTCCCGCAATGTCTTCTCCGGTTAATGCAACGACGGGGATGTCCGGAACTTGTAATGCATTTTATGATCCATCCCAGCAACTTCTGCGCTTTTTGCGTGCGGGAGGAGGTTGTGTCGACAGCGCATACTCTAGTGTTGTTTTGCACGAGTTTGGGCATCACGTCGTTAATTCGCTGAATCTATCTCAGGGGGCTTTTGGTGAAGGGTACGGAGACGCACTTGCCATAGTATTCCTTCAGGAAGGCATCATCGGCCGCGACTTTTCGGGCCCCGGCAACCACGTCCGTAATGTTTCCGGGTCGTCAGTTACGGTCCCCTGTGGTTCCAGCATTCATTTCTGTGGTCAGGCTCTCGGGAAATTCTGGTTCAATCTTGGGGAGAACCTCAGATCAGATCTGGGAATCGTTCAGGGGCAGGAAGTTCTCGAGCAGTTGTTCGTCGATTGGTCCTCTTTGACGATAGGTGGGATCAACGGCTATCCGATCCGAGATGAAATGGTCTTGGAAGTTTTATTGGCCAATGATGTCGATAATGACCTCAGTAATGGGACCCCTCATTGGAATCAGATTTGTAATGCTGCGGTTGCCGGTGGGCTGGTTTGTCCAGACCTTGCGACCCTGATCTTGACCCTTTTGGATGGCCCTTCTGATTTGATGCCTCCACAAGTTGCTCAGCCAGTCACCTTTTCCTGGACTTCGGTGTCTTCTAGTCCTGCTTCCGGGCAATCGGAGATCCGTTACCGCGAGGTGGGAAGTTCAAACTGGCTCAGTGCACCTTTAGAGAATGCAAGTAATGATCAACTGGTCGGTGAGATTCCGCCTCAGTTCTGCTTGGTAGCTCTGGAATGGTATATCCGGGTACCCGATCAAAACGGCTTCGTCACACTTTTTCCTGCCTTGGGTTCGAGTCAGCCGTTGACGACTTTGGTGGCGACCTCCTTTGCCGTCGCACAGGAGGAGTCGCTGGCCAACGATCCGGGCTGGAGTACTTCTTTGCCTTCAGATACGGCACTTGTCGGGCGTTGGGAGTGGGGAGAGCCGGTTGGTACTGCCGCACAGGCTTCAGCTGGAGTTCCTTCAACAGCGGGTGATTCTGCGGGTTATTTCACCGGTTTAGGTACTCCGGGAGGGACCCTCGGAGCCGAAGATATCGATTTTGGTGATACCACACTGACGACCCTTGATTTTGCTTTGGATTCAGCGGTCGGCCATGAAGTCAGTTATTGGCGTTGGTTCTGCAATAATGCATCCGCGAGTACCCCTGATGACACTCTTACGGTTTCAAAAAGTCTCGATGGAGGAGGCTCGTGGATTGTCGTTGAAGAGATTGGTCCTGGGCATCCCCATGCCGGTGGAGGCTGGTTCCAGAACTCCTTCTCGATCCCCGTTGGGGGTTCTTTGGGTAACTCTGTTCGTCTCCGTTTTCATACCGGTGATTTGGGTGGGGGAAGCATCGTTGAAGCGGGTGTCGACCTGATTGAGATTCGAACGATTGAGTGTGATGTCACGGGGCCGCCTCCTCCTCCTCCGGTCAACAGTGATTACATTGCTTCTGACTGCAATGGGGATGGTTCGAATGACCTCAGCGATGTCGTTCAACTATTGGAAGTTCTCTTCGGAGCAACGAATGACTTTTCCTGTGAGGACGCATGCGATTCCGACGATAATGGCCAGGTGAATGTGGGAGATGCCATTCTTCTGCTCCAGGCGCTGTTTGGGGGTGGGGGGCTTCCCCTGAATGGGACATGTGGATCCGATTCCACCTTTGATGCGCTTGATTGTCAGGATTTCCAGATCTGTCCATGATCAGTTCCTTACAAGGGACCTATGGATCTGAAACTCTCCAGCTATCGAGATATAGGTGCTATCTCTTGTGCAAATGACACTCTAAAATAGCCGCTGATGCACATTACTTGATTACACCACGATCAGCCGTGTTACTGATTTTCAACCTGCAATAAAAACCTGCAATAAATCTGTAGCGAACCTGAATTGAATCGATGAGCGGTATCTGTTTCGAATTTCTAATAGAGAGATCTTTGGATCAAGCCGCGATCAGTCGAGTCAATTTCAGGCAAGTTGGAAACCCAACGGCTGTTGAATTTTCCCTCTATGTGCATCAGTGTGAATGAGACCTGATTAGGTAATTTGGCACAGCGAGGCGGGGGGAAGGCATTATGTCGGATCGATATGGGTCCTTTATTACTGGGAATTCTGGACAGACTCCTTTTATTCGAGGTCTTGCCTCGAGAAAGGATTGGAGCCTCTTCGGAATTATAGTGGTTTGTCTTTTTCTAAGTCTGACCGGATCCGCTCTCAGTCAAATCGCGACGGAGTCCGACTGGCAAGAGAGACCCCACGCCGAAGAAATCGACACTTCTCTACGGGATTTCCTTCAGGTCCATCCGGAAGTTCAGTCGGAGAGAGATGCATTCGGCCGGCTCTATCTTTATGGGGCACCCTTCGCATGGGGGGAGACCGACGAATCTCTCATCAACGACTTTCTATCAAAGTACTCGACGCTTTTCGGATTAAATCGTTTTGATCTCGAATTGATTTTTGCTTCGGATCTGCCCACCAGAGATGCCACTGTTCTGGCATATCGCCAGGTCGTGGATGGGACTCCGGTGGAGAATTCTGCAGTTCGTTTTCTCACCAGGCCCGATACGCACACCGGTGAGCGCTCGCTCGTCTATGCAGCTGGGCATCTCGCCCTGGAGCCTGTCGGCGGATACTCCGCAGTATTGATCTCCCCTGAAGAAGCTCTTCAAAAGGCCCGAAGCCAGTGGACCGGGTCGCCAGATTTGAACTGGAAACCTGCACAACTATTGATCGAACCGAGCGCTTCAAGGAGAGCAGAAAGTCGTAAAGTTTATCGAGTTGTTGCAACCGGGCTTCGACCCGAGCAGGAACAGGACTGGGCGATCAGCATCGATCCGGAAACAGGCGAGACTCTTGCGGTGAAAAACCAAATCCTCCACGTCGATGTGGAAGGGACCGTGACGGCTCAAGTGACTCAGGGATTACAGCCGGATACCGGAACGAATCCTCCTCAGAGTACTCCCTTGGAGGGACTGAATGTCGGAATCACGGGAGGCGCAAATGCGGTTTCTCAGTCGGGTGGCGCATTTGTTATTCCCCACGGGGGAGTGGACCCCGTCGAAGTATTGGCAAATCTGACGGGTTCATGGTGCTCTGTCGTCAATAATGATGGTGCAAACATCTTCTCATCCCTGACTGCTACACCACCAGGGCCTGCGGATCTGGTCATGAACCCTGTGTATGATCCAAAAACAGTTGCCGAGGTCAACGCCTATCATTTTACGCATGTGACGCATAATTTCATTCGCTCCAGAACCACAGGAAATCCGGGCATTGATGTTTCGCTCACTGCGAATGTCAATCTCCTTGATACCTGTAATGCATTTTTCAGTCCTGGTGAGCAGAGCATCAACTTCTTCCAAGAAGGAGGAGGGTGCGTCAATACCAGTTTTGCAAGTGTCGTTGCTCATGAGTACGGGCATTTCATCGTTAACCGCCTTGGATTAGCACAAGGTGGTTTCGGTGAAGGGTTCTCAGATGTGGTCAGTATGCTGATTTTGGATGACCCAATCATTGGCCGAGGCTTCCTCGGACCAGGTACTGAAGTCCGTGATCCGATTGCCGCCAATATTCAGTACCCATGTCCAAGTACTTCGGTGCATACATGTGGTCAGATTCTTGGTTCCTGTTTCTGGTTACTCAGGGAATCATTTGGTTCATTGCTAGGTTCCCAGCCGGGGCTTGAGTTTACTCAGCAACTCTTTGTCGACTGGTCTTTGGTGACGATCGGTGGAATCGGCGATTCCAGTGCTCACCCGGAGACCGCAATTGAGGTTCTGGTTCTCGACGATGATGATGGCACGCTTGCGAATGGTACGCCGAATTTCGATTTGATTTGCAGCGTGTTTGGTACTCACTCAATTGATTGTCCGGTTTCTCCACCCCTGACTTTGGTGCTCCCTGATGGCTTGCCCGCAAACTTGAACCCTAATATCGCTGAGACGATACGAGTGACCGCTATTTCGGGAACGACCGTGGTGGATAACTCTTCAGGGCAACTCCGGTATCGCCAGGGTGGAGCGGGAGCATTCACCGTCACTCCGATTAACTGGCTGGGTGGAACTGATTTTATCGTCGAACTCCCGGGACAGGGTTGTGGTGGTGAAGTGGAAGTTTACTTCCGCTTTTTGGATCAATCGGGAGCTGAGTTTCTGCTTCCGGAAACAGGCTCGGCAGCCCCTTTCAGCCTTGAAGTGATCAGTCAGGTCGATGTGTCTTTCTCGGATGATATGGAATCCGATAATGGCTGGACCGTGGGTGAGGCGACCGACACCGCAACAACAGGTGTTTGGGTTCGAGTGGACCCCATTGGGACAGCTGCTCAGCCGGAGAGTGGAAATGGCACTGGTGGTGCCTTCGCATGGGTTACCGGTCAGGGTCCCCCGGGTGGAGCCCTCGGAGAAAATGATATCGATGGCGGTGAAACGACGTTGAAGTCTCCAGTCTTCGATCTCTCTCAATTTGCGGGATCCACTGATCCCGTCGAGATCTCCTATTGGCGCTGGTATTCCAATGGTACAGGCGCATCTCCATACACCGATACTGCCACCATCCAAATCACGAATGACCTCACGAACTGGGTAGGGGTCGAGGTATTGGGTCCTCAGAGTGGACCGGATACCAATGGTGGTTGGGTCTTTCATTCATTCCCGGTCGAATCTCTCATCCCGTTGACGTCGACCATGCAGGTCCGATTTATGGCCTCTGATACAGGTCAGGGATCTATTGTTGAGATGGCGGTGGACGATTTTGAGATCGCTCAAAAAGTCTGCTTTGAGGGGCCTGTTTTCACACGGGGCGATGCCAATGGCGATGGAAGTGTCGATGTTTCAGACGCCGTGACGGTTCTTCAGTATCTCTTTGAAGGGTTTGTCATCGAATGTGTCGATTCCGCGGACTACGGAGATAACGGGAGTGTGAATATCGCCGACCCTGTGGGAATAGTGGGCTTTCTGTTTGGTGGTGAATCTCCACCATCCGCACCTTATCCCTCTTGTGGAATTGATCCGACTGAGACGGATGGTTTACCCACGTGCCAATCACAGAGCAATTGCCCTTGATCGGCTGAAACGGGAATTAAGCGGGAAGGGCTGAGCTGATTCGCTCAGCCCAGGTCGGGAACTCTGCCGCATCAAATTCGCAGGGTTCTGGGAATCCAACATCCGTTGCTGAGTCGGTGGGAATGAGATGAACATGGACGTGGGGGACTTCCCAACCCACGACCATGTAGACCACTCGTTCACAGCCGGTGGCGATCTTTAGTTTTCCTGCAACGTGGTGAACAGCAGCCCATAATTTGGCGTGGGCCTCCGGTGACATCTCCGTGATGTGACTGATTTCTTCTTTGGGGATGACGAGGCAATGGCCCGGCTGGACAGGTCGAATGTCGAGGAATGCCAGGTGGTCAGCGTCCTGCCAAACTTCATGGCATGGGATCTCTCCTGCGATGATTTTCGAAAAGATCGTGGCCATGGATCAGGAACCCCAACCTTCATATTTGGAAATCGTAGCACGGAAGCTGTCGGGAACTTCGATGGGTTGAAAATCGTCATCAATCGCGCAATGGGTCGTCCAACCACTGGCGATCAGCCGATTTTCACTTTTGTGACGGATTCGCACTGCAAAGGTGAATGAGCTATGGCGAATTTCCTGGGTACAGACATCGATGGAGAGTACATCGTGAAGACGGGCAGGAGACTTGAAATCGAGGTGGGCGTTGACGACCACATTCTCGAAGTCACGAATCGGACGCAAGCCTTCAGCGAGACCCAGGTTCAGTAGGTACTCCACCCTGCCCACTTCAAGGTAGGTAAAGTAATTCCCGTGGAAAACGATACCCATGGCATCCGTTTCCGGAAGGCGAACCTTGACGGTCGTTGTGAAGTGGTAGTCAAGGTCGACAACTGACCGGCTATTTTGATTGGAATCGGAAGAGCTCATGGGCTTCTCTCTTTCTGCACAGGCTAAGACGTATGAAATTGCCTGCGCACGTGTCATCATTTTGCCAGAAGTTTAGGGCGGGATGCCACAGCCGTCTGGCTCGACTCACATGGATGACATCACAGGATGGGTCATAGCGGAAGTCATTTTTCAGCCCGGAGGAAAATTGCCGAGCGAATCAGAAGAGAACTATCTCAGGGCAATCTGGAAATTAGCCGACGATGATGACGTCCGGTGGATTCCCACGGGTCTGGTCGCAGAGCGGGTGGGGGTCTCTCCACCATCGGCGACCAGTATGGTTCAGCAGCTTTGTGACAGGGGCTGGTTGGATCATAAGCGATACCATGGCGTTCGCCTGACGGTCGATGGTCGAGGACTGGCACTGCAAACAGTAAGGCGTCACAGGATTCTGGAAACTTACCTTGCGACAATATTGGGTGTTCCATGGGATCGGGTCGATTCAGAGGTTGAGCGGCTAGAGCATTCGGTCAGTGAAGATCTGATTTGCCGAATGGAAGAGGCCCTCGATTATCCAGATCGTGATCCTCATGGTTCTCCGATTCCAGATCGACAGGGCAAGCTTCCCACAGTTCAGGATCTATTACTCAGCCAGGCGCCACTCTCTGTCAGTTTGGAAATTGTCAGAGTGGTGGATGCCTTGCCGGAAGTTTTGAACTGGCTGGGTGAGAGAGGTGTTCGCCCGGGGGTCTCTGTCATGATTGAAGCTCGTGAGCCTGCAGGTGGACCACTATTGCTCCGCGTTCCCGGTAAGGATCGATCATTGGCGATCAGTGGAGAGCTGGCCCAATCGATCAGCGTCAAAGAGATTCACTGAAGGTTATGAACTCGCATCGCTCTTGTTGTTAGATTTTTCTTCTTCATCTTCGAGCATGATCATGAGCGATTCATCCATGTGGTGTTCAATGCGATGAGCAGGATCTTCCAGATGGTCTGCTGGAAGACCGAGACCCTCAGCGGCAAATCGCTGCCAAAGCCCCCGTTTTCTGAGCAGCGTTTTTGCGATCCGCTCTCCTTTGCCCCTCGGAATGCCCTTTCGTATAAACCCCGAAAGAAGCAGCTGCGTCCAGGCTAAACCTGAGAGTGAGAGAGCAGCAGGCGCACTCATGTGTGTTCCGCTTTCAGAAAGCTGAAGTGCATCCGCAAGGAGATCCTCACGGGCAACGCGTAATCGCCAGAAAAACAGCCTGAGCGCGACTGGAATAACCCCTCTGTGTGGTGCAAAGAGAACCGTCAAAGCCAGTAGGAAGCCGACCATGAGTGCGATCATTCCGGGAACATTGGAATCTACGACGTAGATTGCTGAAAGTGTCCCGGAGATCGCAGAGATCACCCCTGCAAGTGCACTGACGATCACCATTGTCCCGAAGCGATCACACAAGATCCCTGCAATCGTTGGAGGGACTGCGATCAATGCGACAACCAGAATCGAGCCGACGGCTTCGAAGCAGGCGACAGCGGTGACAGCAACGAGTATCAGGAGGCCCCGTTCCAGCAATCTGACAGGGAGTCCTGTCGAACGAGCAAGGCTTGGATCAAAAGCACAGACCTTCCATTCTTTCCAGAAAAGCAGAAGTGCTCCAAGATTCAGAAGGAGTGCAATGGAGATCGAGACGATGGACCTGGGCATCGAGATGCCGAGGAGTTCCATTCTTTGGAAGTGTGTGAATTCGATGAGGCCATGAAGTACGCAACTGGCATCCAGGTCGATTTCCCGGGTGTACATTTCGATCAGAATGATTCCTGCAGAAAAAAGAGTGGTGAAGACGACTCCAAGTGCTGCACCAGAATCCATCTCTGCTCTATCGCGCAGCCATTCGGCAATCAGCGACAGGAACAAGGCTGCTACCACGGCACCGATAAACATCGGTGCAACTTCTCTGCTACCGGTGAAGATAAATCCGATGACCAATCCTGGAACGACTCCATGAGCGATGGCGTCGCCAAGCATGGCCCGGTTTCTTAATGTGAGATGGACTCCGACAATAGAGCAGGCCAAAGCGGCAAGAATGGCGACGAGAAGAATGTCGAGGAGTGCAGGGTTTTGGAAAATGTCGATCATTGCGGATCGCCCCGCTTGATCACTGGAATCTCCATCGATTTTCGATCGAGCAGTTTTTCGATATCTTCCTCATCGAGATCGATCAGATTACGATCAATTTCAGCAGCGCTATCGAGCCAATGAATCCAACGATCTCTGGCAGAGATCGACTTTTCTGCACGAGCAATCCCCTGAGCTGTCAACTTGAGGTGGGTTCCCGCCTGCTCCACAAATTTTGACTGAATGCAAAGTCGCAATGCGGAGGAGCTGGCGTTCAGTGATCCCGCAAGAATTCTCTCCTTTGCGACGAAATCATTTCCGGAGTGGAGATTCTCATGCAGGAAAATGAGAATCCGCTGCATTTCTCTCCGCTGTTGGCGGCGTATCCAGCGAAGTCTCTTCCCTAAAACTCCCTTGTGAGGCGCGAGAAGGAGCGAAACTGTGAACAGGCTTGCTGCGCAGAGGACGACGACTGGCCCTGTGGGTAGGTCGACCCGTAACGAACTTAAGAGCGTTCCAGAAACACCGGAAACTGCACCGATGAACGCACTGATGGCGAGGAGGTGTGTAAATCGATCAGTCCAGAATCGTGCGGTGGCAGGTGGAATCACAACAAGTGCCGCTGTCAGTACGACTCCGACAGCAGGGAGTGAGATCACGATGGTGATGGCCAAGATGAGCATCACAAACAAATCGATCAATCCCATCGACATTCCAGTTCCCTTGCCGAAGGAACTATCAAAACAGCTGACTAATAATTCTTTGTGTAACAAAACCATGAGTCCACTGACCACAATGGCTGCGACTGTCAGAGTCATGGCTTCGTATTGAAGCATCCCGGCGGCTTGCCCGAGGAGAAAGTGATCGAGTCCTGCCGAGAAAGCTCCTGGACCTGATCTTTGAGCAATGCTCAGGAGGGCGATACCTGCACCAAAAAAGATACCCAGAACTGAAGCGGTTGCGGAATCAGGACGAATTCTCGTGAGCAGGGGAAGTCTTGAAACAAGGACCGCTGCGATCAAGGTTGTGATGAGAGCTCCCGAACCCAATGCCCAGTAGGCTTGACTGCCTGCCAGAAGAAACCCGAGAACTATCCCGGGGAGTGTGGCATGAGCGAGGGCATCCGCTAGCAGTGCTCTCTTTCGCAATAGAAGCAGGCTGCCGACCAGTCCACAACAGAGCCCCAGCATTGAGGTCCCGATGAGAACCACGAGGGTATTAGGCTGTATCACCGATCTTTCGCTTTCCGCAATGATCGTCCTGATCGGATTCGCCTTACGGCTTCAGCGGCTTCATCGAGAAGCGTCAATTGGCCGCCATAAGTTCGCAAAAGATTTTCTCTGTTAAATGTGGTCTCCGTGGGACCGGAAGCAACCAGTCGCAAATTGAGTAGCAAGACATGATCGAAATAATCTTCAATGGTCTGTAGGTCGTGGTGAACGATCATCACAGTTCGCTCGTCTTTTTTTAGATCGGACAGAACATTTCGGATCGTTTCCTCGGTAGCTGCGTCAACTCCCGCAAATGGTTCATCCATCAGGATAATTTTTGCATCCTGTGCCAGTGCTCTGGCAATGAAGACTCTCTGTTGCTGCCCGCCGGAAAGTTCTCCAATCTGGCGTGAGTAAAGATCCGCCATTCCGACAGCCGAAAGGCATTCCATCGCCCAATCTCTTTGGGCTTTTCCTGGCCAACGGAACCACCCGAGGCGTCGGTATGTTCCCATCATCACCACATCGAGTACCTGTACCGGGAAGTCCCAATCAACGCTCTCTCGTTGAGGAACAAATCCGATCAATTCATCGGATTGATCACTCGGGACATCAAAGATCTTGATCCAGCCATTTGCGGGTTTGTGCGTTCCGAGGATGCATCCCAGAAGAGTGCTTTTGCCCGCTCCATTGGGACCTACCACTGCGCAGAGAGACCCTTTTGGAATCTCTACGTCAATGTCCCAGAGAACCGGTTTTTCCCGGTAGGCCATAGTCAGGTCATGAATTTCGATGGCGGTATTCTTCATTGCAGTCCTGCGGCAATCGTCTGGGCATTGTGAATCACCATTTTTGACCAACTCCCGGCTCCGCTTCCGCTGGGTCCGGGAGCGTCACTGTAAAGCTTGCCGCCGATCTGCAGGCGGTGTCCCAACTTTGCGCAACCTTCCTGAAGGGCACGAACATTTCTTTCTGGAACTGTCGACTCAACAAAAATGGAAGGGATCTTGCGCTCGCTGAGAAGTTTCACCAACTGATTGACTCTCATGAGGGATGGTTCTGATTCGGTACTGATGCCCTGAATCCCATAGACTTCCAACCCATACTGTTTCCCAAAATATGCAAACGCGTCATGAGCGGTGACTAAAACTCTGCGTTCGAGCGGGATGGGTTTCAAGGCAGTCAGGACAGCTTGATGAAGTTGGTCGAGTTCTTGGATCAGAGTGTTGTATCTCGCCTCGAGTTCAACTGGGGAGAGATCTCCATGTTTGGCCAAAGTCATTTTGAGTTGGGCGCAGACATCTTTCCATAATGTCACATCGAGCCAGAGGTGCGGATCGATGACTCCAGATGGATCAATGATCAGTTGCTCCTGAGGGATCTTTTCGCAAATAGCGACAACCTTGGTTCCGGGAGAACTCGCTTCCAATTGGGACAGCATGTCAGACATGCGGCCTTCCAGATGGTGACCGTGGTATAGCACCAGGTCCGCTCGAAGGATTTTTCGAAGATCTTCAGGAGTGGGTTTGTAGAGATGGGGATCGACACCGCTGCCCATTAAATGTTCCACCTGAAATTCAGGAGGGAGGAGCTTCCTCACCGGTTCGGCGATCATTTGTGTGGTGCAAAGGATCTTTGGATAGTTTGAGCTCGAAGGCTGTTGGGTCTCTTGGCAGCCCTTGAGAAATGGCGTCAATATGATCAAGAGAGCGAGGAGGGGACGCTTCCCGAAGACCCACAGATCTTGTCCAGAGTCACTTTTCGTCCTCGGGGTGATTTCAGCGAAAATATCCATATTTCTATCTTCAAATGAGCGTGAGCCGGCATCAAGGTTTAACCATGACGAAACTAATATTTAGGCTGGACTAAAAATGGCAGTTGGGCTTGTTTCCGATTCTGATCGCGAATGCAACCTGTCACATGTATCATTATCGGATATTGAGCTTTACTCCCGAGACGGTCATTTGTGATTTATGACGACTGTTCCGGCGGCAACATTATCCGAAGATTTACAAATATGGAGGCCGCGGATGGCGGGTAGTTTCATGAGGAAGTCAGCTTTGTTATTCAGAGCCCTGAAAATTGCCATCTTCGTTAGTTCGATTCTGTTCCAACTGACTTCGACAGAGGCTTTCGCTGTCGATATACGCGTTCCCCAAGATGTCCCTTCAATTTCTGACGCGATCAGTCTTGCGACAGAAGGGGATGAAATCATCGTCGCCCCCGGAGATTGGCCTGCGCCCATCGACTTCATGGGAAAAAATATTTCATTACGTTCCAGTGAGGGTCCTGAGGTGACCCATTTGGTCGGAAATGGAAGCGACTCAGTCGTCAGATTCAACTCCGGTGAAATCTCTTCGGCTCTCTTGGAGGGTTTTACGATTCGTGCCGGAGGCGGAACCTTGACACCCTCGGGATTGCGAGGCGGAGGTGTCCTTATTTTGAACTCTGCTCCAACCATTCGAAACTGTGTCATTGAAAACAACTCCGCTGCTTCTGGAGGCGGGATTCATGTGGAGGGACCCACACCTGGATCTGTGGTCTTGGATTCTCTGATATTGACAGATAACTTCGCCGCTGATTCAGGGGGGGCAATTGGCCTCGAAAATTCTGCAGAGGTTTCACTGGTAGACTGTCACATTGAAAACAACCTCGCAGTGGTTGTTTCTGGAGCCATCCTTTGCGAGCAGAGCACCCTTCAGGTCTCAAATACGGCCTTCGTGGGTAACGCTTCAAATCTCGCAGTAGGGGGAGTTTGGATTTATCTGGGTTCAGAAGCACAGATTGACAATTGTACTTTTGCAACGAACAACGCACCCATTTCCGGGGGAGCAGTTGTCATCTCTGATCAAGCTCGTGCAACGATTGAGAACAGTGTCTTTCACGGAAACATGGGTGGAAGTTCAGGTGGCGCGATTCTGATTGATTCAGGACTTACTCAGGAATCGCAGGTGATTCGTGGATGCCTTTTTTACGATAATTTTGCCGCCAATGCTGGGGCTCACCTCGCCGTCAGTTTTAATCCGATCAGCCTGCTGCTAGAAAAATGCACGTTTGGTCTACCCACTGCAAACAGTGCCGCTTCCATCAGTATTAATAATAGTGGAGTGAATGCGATTCTGCTGGATTCGAGTATCGTCCTGGCCGGATCTGCGGGAGCAATTGAAGCGATCCCTGGTTCGACTCTCGTCAGTTATTCTTGTGTCGAGGGCCTCGCAAGCAGTTCCGTTAACGCGATTGACTCCATTGATGAAGATCCCCTTTTTACGGATCTTGCCAATGGTGTTTATACTCTTGAACCGGGTTCTCCCTGCCTCAACAGTGGCAATCCATTGTTACCCTTTGATGGGGATGGAACAGTTACGGATATGGGGGCTCTGGGATTGGTACCTTTACCGGCTCCTCAGTTCCGGCGAGGGGATGTGGACGGTTCTGGATCGGCAAACATCGCCGACGGAATTCAGATTTTGGGTTGGTTGTTTGTCCCAGGATCTTTAGCACCACTTTGTGAGGATTCAGCGGATTGTAACGATGACGGTGCGTTGAACGTCTCAGATGCGATCACATTGCTGGATGCCTTGTTCGTCTCGGGGGCACCCTTGCCCATCCCATACCTGGAATGTGGGTCTGATTCGACGAGTGACAGCCTGTCCTGCATTTCGGACTGTTTTTAGTCCAGCTCCTCCGGTCCTTGACCCGGGCCCCGTCTCGATTGAAACTCGCATTCTGTGAGTCTGTTCCAGACTCCTGAAGGGCGGGGGCATGGCCAAAATTCTTCAACTCAATGCGACCATCGAGCAACGCGAAGATTTCTCGGACGAATTAGCCATATTCAGGGTTCGACCCGATGATTCCCTTCCGGAGGGCCAATGGTTTGTTCCAGGCCAGTACATGGTGATCGGCGTGAATAATACTGAAGACCCTGAGCTGCGTGGGGTTCAAAGACCGATGTCCATCGCTTCTGAACCCGGTGAACGCGGCCATGTTGAATTTTATATTCGCAGGGTTGGCAGCCCAGAGTCGAAAAACCCTCTGACTCACAGTCTGTTTCGCCTTCGGGAAGGGGAAAGAGTCTTCCTGCGTCCCAAGCCGAAGGGTCATTTCACGATTCCCGGAACGGTTGGAGATGAGGACCAGCGGTGGCGCATTCTTGTCAGTGCTGGAACAGGGCTTGCTCCTTTTGTTTCCATCGTTCGTGACGATCTCACTCATGGTCGATCCTTAAAGCGGACCTGCATTATTCATGGTGCATCCCGGCCCGGGGACCTGGGTTATCGTCGAGAGCTGGAAAAACTCGCAGAGGAACAGGGTCTGCTCTATTTGCCGACGGTGAGCCGCCCCGCAGATCACCCCGATTGGAATGGGCTTGCGGGAAGAGCCGAGGATCGGTTCAAGGAGGAGGCTCTCGGTTATCTGGAGGAGAGAATGGGGCTCAATTCTGGAAGCCTGGGTCCGGATCAGGCGGTGGTCCTCGTATGTGGCCTTCAGGGGACGATTGGGGATTCCCTGGTGCGTCTCGCCAAAAGGGGATTTGTCCCTGCAGAGAAAAAGATCCGCAAGAAACTCGAGATTCCAGAAGAGCTTCCAGGGTCATTCTTTTTTGAGCAGTACGATTCTGATCCTGTGATTGATCTTGAAAATGAGACTCTGATTCAGGAACTCAAAATTGATCTCGGTCTTGATTAGGGCATTTAGACTCTGGAATTGAGGGTTAAGCTCATGGAAGATATTGCCGAAAGAAATGAGCCCTCATGTCCCAATCTCCTGCTGAGAAACTGACCCTCCATCTCGTTCATGGGGGTCAATCAAAACCGATTTCTACGGCTGAAAGTCAGTCCATCACCATCGGCAGATCTGCTGAATGCACGATTTGCCTGGAGATCCCCAAAATCAGTCGAGTCCACGCCGAAATTCGCGTCGATGTGACGGGTCTGCGACTGATCGATAAACGTTCCTCAAATGGCACCTATCTGAATGGTGACAGGATTGAGACGGCGAAGTTGCGATCCGGGGACAAGATTGAAATCGGTGAAGCGGTGATCGAAGTTCGATCAGCCACTCCAAAAACCGATCGTCAAAAGCCGGTGAAAAAACGTCAGGCCAGCGCAAAGTCTTCTCGCAGTCACGCCGCTTCAAAATCGACAGCAGCTGCCAGCAGTCCGCCCGAGGAGAATGAAGGTCCAAGTGTCTCGAGAAGGTCGGCACCTTCGACAGTCAATAAGCTGGCGGACTTGGCGTTGATGGTTTTGCTCTTGGTTCTCGTGGGTTTGGTCGCAAAAGAATATTCTATAGGCCCGAAGAAGATTGTCAGGGAAGTTCAGCCACAAGTTGGATCGACTTCTGGCGAAACGGAAGTCTCCGAAGTGGCGAGGCCACTGGATGAAGGTGAAATCTCTCTCAAACTTCTTGAGCAGGAGATGGCAGACGGTCAATACGGCTGGGATGTGATCGGAGGACTCCGGTCGATCGCACGCAGAGAACCGGG
>NZJA01000063.1 GCA_002691835.1 Planctomycetota bacterium | reverse complement strand
TTCAGTAAGGATTATTGAAGGGCCCTAAAGATAATATTACGAAGCTAGATAATGGTCTACTCACATGTTGGGTTATCGCTTGTGGATATCTCCAGGCCAGGTGTGGAGCGGGAGCCCTTGCAGGAAGCTCGCAACCGCATGGCGATGGTTTTGGCGAAAAAGAAGTAGAACGTCACCCTTGGGTGATTTTGGAAAAGGGGACTCGTGCCCAGAAAAACTCATAAGCCTCACAAGGGGCTGCAGAAACGTGTCAAGTTGACCGGAACCGGTAAAGTGAAACGCCACCGTGCAGGCAAGAGCCATCGCATGTCGCGCAGAAGCTGGACCGCCACCCGAGTCCGTCGCGGCCGTCGCGCCGAAATTTGTCCGTCCTGCGATGAAAAGGTCATTAAGGCTCTCCTCGGCATCGGCTAGGGAGTCAATTACGCGCCTTCCCGGCGTAACAACCGGCGATACCGGGGATCGAAAGTGGGATTGGTTCCCCTCCCGACGTCGTCCTTTGGAAAGGGAAATCCATGCCACGCGTACGCTATGGCGTTGCTCGCCACCGTAAACAAAAGCGGATTCTCAAAAAGGCTCGCGGCTTCTTCGGAGCCGGAAGCCGTCAGATCAGGACTGCTCGCCAGTCGATCGTTCGTTCAGAAGTTTTCGCCACCCGCGACCGCAGAAATCGCAAGCGCATGTATCGCCGCTTGTGGATTACGCGAATCTCCGCTGCTTGCCAGGGAACAGACCTTTCCTACAGCCGTTTCATTCACGGGCTGAAGAAAGCGGATGTCGATCTGGATCGGAAGATGATTTCTGAACTGGCCATCCGTAACCCTGAGGCGTTCACCTCTCTGGTGGGAATCGCCCGCGGCGCCCTCTCATGAGTCAAGACGGGTCCTTCTCGGATCTGGATGCGATTGAACAAGAGGCTCTCGCTGCCATCGAAGCAGCGGGAGACGCCACTGCGTTGGATCAGGTCCGAATTCAGGTCCTTGGTAAAAAGGGGACCCTGAAGCAGATTCTCCGGAATCTTGGAGGCCTGACACCTGAAGAGCGGCCGCTCTTTGGAGCTCGTGCGAATGTGGTCAAAGAGAAAGTACAGGAAGCCCTGGACGCGGCGAAGTTAAAGCTCGGGTCCCCGGGCAAGAGTCCTTCCCGCTCAGTTTCCGGAAATGATCTGACTCTTCCCGGAAAGATGCCCGAACGCGGGAGTCGCCATCCGGTCAGACTGGTCATGGCAAGGATGAGCAGGATCTTCGCCAGTCTTGGATTTGAAGTGGCCGATGGCCCAGAAGTCGAAGACGAATGGCACAATTTCACGGGGCTCAATATCCCCGCAGACCATATCGCCCGTGACCCCTCAGAAAACTTTTTCCTGACCGACGACCTGCTGATGAGAAGTCAGACTTCTACAGTTCAGGTTCGTGTGATGGAAAGTTCTCAACCCCCCTTGCGTATCATTTCGCCAGGGAAGGTTTTTCGTCCCGACGAAGTCGATGCGACTCATCACTATATGTTCCATCAACTCGAGGGACTGGTCGTCGATGAAGGCATGACCTTCGGTCACCTGAAGACGACTTTGCTGACCTTCTTTCAACAGCTTTTGCAAGACGACAACATGAAGTTACGTCTGCGTCCTTCATTTTTCCCCTTTACTGAACCGAGTGCCGAAGTGGACCTCTGGTGGAGGGGAAAGTGGATGGAGATGGGCGGTTGCGGGATGGTTGATCCGAATGTTTTAGAGGCGGTCAATATCGACCCTGAAAAATACACAGGGTTTGCTTTCGGCCTGGGGGTCGAGAGAGTGACGATGGCTTCCTACAACATTCCGGACATTCGCTACTTCACCGAAAATGATGTCAGGTTTCTCCGTCAGTTTTCCTGAATGGAAAGCTGCGTATAGCTCACAAGGGGACTGAGATGAAGGTATCTGTCGACTGGCTTCGGGATCACGTTGATTTTGATCTGAAGATCGATGATCTGTCCCACTTGCTCACAATGTGTGGTCTCAATTGTGAAGGCATCGAGGAGCATGGGGATGACCATGTACTTGAACTTGAGGTGACTTCCAATCGTCCCGATCACCTGGGCCACCGTGGAGTTGCCAGGGAACTGTCGTGCTTGCTGAAGGTTCCCCTCAAACCGCTCACTCTCGATTTCGAAACCGTCGATTCCACAGAATCCGGGCTTTCTCTCGATGAGGTCGCCAGCATCGTGATTGACGATGAAGAGAGATGTGGTCGTTATACGGCACGTGTGGCAGAGGGCTTGAAGATAGACTCCAGTCCCAAATGGCTCTGCAAGCGTTTGGAAGCGATCGGCCTGAGACCGATAAACCTGATCGTTGACCTGACCAACTATGTCCTCATGGATCTTGGACAACCTTTGCATGCCTTTGATCTGGATCGCCTCGAAGGAGGCGAAGTGGTCATCCGTCGAGCTCAGCGAATGGAAAAATTTGCGGCGATAGACGGATCTGAGCATGAACTGGATATAGAAGATCTGGTGATTGCTGATCAAAGCGGAGCTGCAGCTCTCGCCGGCGTAATGGGGGGATCGCGAACTGAAGTCCAACAGGGAACTCAGAGAATTCTTCTGGAGTCTGCCTGGTTTGAACCGGTTCCAGTTCGCACGACCTCTCGCCGACTCATTTTGGCTTCCGATTCGTCTTATCGTTTTGAGAGACGTGTGGATGTAGAGGCTTGTGAGGTGGCTTCTCGCCGTTTTATGCATCTCCTCGCAAAAGAAACGGATTGCACAATTTTGACGGGCTGTCTCGAAGTGGTTCGGGATGGTCTCCTCGACCCTCCAAAATCAGTGAAGGTTCGTCCGGATAGGGCTTGTGATCTTCTGGGGGATGCCATTCCGCAGGGTGAGATCACTTCTATTCTTGAGGCTCTTGGATTTCGGTCTGAGGGTTCAGGAGATGAAGGTCCTTGGTGTCCTCCAACATGGCGAGTCGATTGCACCCGTGAAGCGGATCTGATTGAAGAAATCGGTCGTATTCGTGGGCTCGACCAAATGGAAGACCGACGGATGGAGGTTCGGGCTGTTCCTGAAAATGCTCGATCCGAAAAGATCGAACGAATCCATGAGTATCTCGTGGGTGCCAGCTACCATGAAGCGATGACGATTTCATTTGGTGTTGCTGAAGCTGAGTTCCAGAATCTGGAGAATTGGTGGAATCTGGGGGACTCATGGGTCGTTCGGAATCCGATTCGGGCGAATGAAGGATCTCTTCGAAAAAGCCTGATTCCAGGGCTATTGAACAGCATTCGTACCAATAGAACTCATGGTGTCGACGAAGTTCGCCTCTTTGAAGTTGCTGGAGTTTTCCATCGACGAGAAGGAGTGGATCGGCCTGTAGAGAAGATGCATGTGGGCTGGGTCCAGTCGATGGCCAATCCGCAAAAGGGGATGGACTATTATCGGCAAGTTCGCGGAGTTGCAGATGGCCTTCTCGATCTGCTTCGAATCGCTGAGTCTGGTCCGCTGACTCCCTCCTGGAGTCCAGTCGGTGACGCTGCTGGGTTTGTTCCCGGAACGACGGCTGCGTTAAGCTTCTCTGGGGAACAAATTGGTTTGGTGGGTGCTGTCCACCTCGACGACATCAGTGGAGAAACATGGTACGGCGAATTGGACCTTGGGTATCTGCTCGATCACGCTGTCAAAGATCTTCGATTTAGCGAGTTTTCTCGGCACCCGGTGATTACTCGTGATCTGAATTTTGTCGTATCTGAGGAGATTCTCTGGCGAGATCTGTCTTCAGAAATTGATGCAGCAACCCTGGAGCATCTGGAGTCACGGCAATTTGTCGACATGTACCGTGGTAAGCAGGTGGGTGAAGGTCGGAAAAGTGTGACCTTCTCACTGACATTTCGGGCTGCCGACCGAACTCTGACTCACGAAGAGATTGACCGGTCTGTTGAAGGACTCGTCAATCGGCTCGGAGAGCGGCTTCAGGCTGAGCTGAGAAGCTAGCCACTGCATTCCTGCACGCGCTAACCTGAGGAATCCAAGATGGCGGATGCTTGTTCGTGTGCTTTGGGTTTTCTAAACCCCAGCGATTTCGAAGTTATTCCTGAATGAAGACCCGTGTACCACTCCGTACCCACGGGTAGAGAGAGATCACGTCTTCATTTCGAAGTCGAATGCAGCCTTCTGAGCAAAGGGATCCAATCGACTCGGGCTCATCGGTGCCATGTATTCCAAGGCCAAAATGGGCCCCGTCTTTGAAACCGATCCAGCGTTCACCGAGGGGGTTTCCTTCGACTCCATGAGGAATCGGAGGACGACCGTCTCTGGGCTGCCACATCGGCTCTTTCTGGCGAACACCGACGATAAACTCTCCAGGTGGAGTCCTTTTTTCCAATCGCCCATGGCCCACTGGGAATCCCATCAGCCAGCGATCATCGAGATACACGTCCAAGCGGAAATCACTTTTATCGACATCGACTCGAATTGAACCATTTAGAATTTTGAGCTTTTGACCGGGATGAATGACATCGTTTCGCAGCCCATTCAAGCTCTTCAGGGCATCGACAGTGGTTTTGTTTCTTTGGGCAATCACTGAAAGACTGTCGCCTGAAATGACCGTATCGAAAGTACTGATCTCAGGGAATTCCTTATTCGAAAGGACCCAGAGATCGACGAGGTTCCAAAGCTTTGCTCTGATGGGGGCTTTCGACTCGAGGTCCGGAGAATTTCGATAGGCTTCAGTGAGCATCTCCCAAGTATCAAGTGCCGATTGTGGATCGTTCATTCCGATTTGGTCAGCGAGGATCTCTGCTGCAGCACCGTACCCGGGGGCATTGCTGCCGCGACTGTATATCTCCTGGGCCATCGCTGTCAGTTCTTCTCCTGCGAGTTCTCTCAGCATGAGCTTGCGAGCTTCACCAGCCGCAGAACTTTCAGGAGAAGTTGAAAGAACTGATTTGAGATTTCCACGACCTTCGCCGATGAGAGCAGGGTTCTCAGTACTCAACAAAAGAGCGCTCAATTTGACGATGTTATCCGAAGTATTGAATTGGGCGATCTCCTCGCGGACCATGAGGATCTCTCGGCTGAGGGCTCCCATCGGTTCGGAGGTCTGATCCTGAACAGGGTTCTTCATCGTCGCTTCTACAGACGGCACACTCGGTTTCGTCTGGTTGTTGGCAGTTGGAGAGACCTCGTTGGTGGCAGGATCGATCCGTTCGTTCTGCTTTGTGGAATTCTCAACAGGAGTACCTGTCCACTGGCCGTAGAGCCACCACGCGCCACCCAAAACGATCACGATCAGGATAAAATTTCTCATCTGGTTTCCCCCTGGACTGAATCTGATTCCCTAGGCTGTCAGGCAGGCCCTATGGCGATTCTTGATACTTCTGGTACCAATCTCTTGATACCTATACTTTCAGCCGTGACGCCTCCGTTGAAACTGCCACGGATCGACCGAAGAGCAGGATCTGAACCGAGGGCTCTTCAGGCCGCTCTGCATTCTAGATCTCCCATTGCGGTGAAGCCATAGGAGAAATCTTCCTCAACCGAGGATCGTTTGCACCGAAATTCGGGAGAGCTCTACCAGCCAGTCTGGGAAAAGCCCGACAAAGATCGTCGCAATACCACATGCCCCGACAGTGAATTGAACTCCCCAAGGGGCCGGGATCAGGTCAAAGGAGGACCTGGGATCCCTGAACCACATCGCAACGATGGGCCTGAGGTAGTAGTAAATACTGACGAGTGAAGTCAGGATTCCAATCACTGCCAACTGGACAAAACCAGCGCCTATGGCATCCCGGAAAATCATCAGCTTTCCAATGAAGCCCGCAGTCAGCGGGATTCCGGCCAAGGAGATCAATGAAATCGTGAATCCGAGAGCCAGAAGGGGTCTGCTTTTGGCAAGACCATTGAGATCACCGAGCTGATCTTTGTCCGTGGCTGTGCTGATGGCCGTGAGGACACCAAAAGCGGCAAGAGTCGTCGTTGCGTAGGCACAGAGATAGAAAGGCAAAGAGGCACCGATCAAAATATCGTTACCAGAGAGAGCCACAATCAGCGGAATCATCAGGTAGCCACTGTGGGCAATTCCTGAGTAGGCCAGCATTCGTTTAAGGCTTTGCTGGTTCAAGGCCGCAAGATTACCGAGGATCATCGTCACGATGGAGAGGGCGATCAGGATCTGATCCAGATATTCGCCTCCACCCGTGTGATAGAGGAATCGGCAAAGGGCAAAGAAGCTGGAAGCCTTGACTGCAACAGCCATCCAGCCGACAGCAAGAGTCGGCGCACCCTGGTAGACATCTGGCACCCACGAATGGAATGGGACGATGCCGACCTTGAAGGCGAAGCCGATCAGGACCAGCAATACGCCAACGGCAAAAAGAACATCATTGCTGGCGTCTGCTGCGGCAATGCCACTCAATGAAAGAGATCCTCCGCTGAGTCCGTAGACGAGAGCCATCCCCAGAAGCAGGAAGCCACTCGAAAAGGCACCCATAATGAAATACTTGAAGGCCCCTTCACTTGCAGATTTCTGTTGGCGGAAAAAACCAGCCAGGACATAGACCGCGAGAGAGAGGGTTTCGATGGCAACAAACATGGAGACCAAGTTGGTCGACTGGCAAAGCAAAACCATCGCTCCGGCACTGAAGCTGATCAATGCCTGAAATTCTGCACGATTGTTTCCACTGCTGGCGAGGTACCCCCCGGACATCAGTGTGCAGAAAAGACTTGAGACAATAATGACTCCAGCTCCGAGTCGACCAAAGAGGTCGTCAGTCATCGCTCCAGCGTAGAGTTCTCCGACAGAAGCCGCTGTTCCTTGAACAAACAGAGAAGCGAGGGCCACTAGCGCGCCAGTGGCTCCAATCATCGCCAGGTGTGTTTTTTCCTGTCGGGATGTTTTGTTCGGATCACCTAGATCAGCCAACAACTGGATCAGTCCCGTGAGAAACAAAGCTCCAGCGGGAAGGACGGCGAGGATCTCGGCTTTGGAGAGGCTCAATGGTTCCATCTGGTCTCCCTAGTTCTGCAGCATCTGCACGTAAAGGCTCAGGGTTGGCTGAACCAGCTTGGTAAATGTCGTCGGGTAAAGACCGAGCCAAACCATCATGATGACGAATGGGACGAGGTAGATGATTTCCCGCGACTGAAGATCCTGAACATTCTTGTTGGCTTCGTGGACGAGAGGTCCAAACAGGAACATCTTTGTCATTTTGAGCATGTAGAGAGCTCCGAGGACGACTCCCGTCGCTGCCAGAATTCCCCAAACAGCGTCTGCTCTAAAGGCACCAAAGAGAATCAGGAATTCTCCGACGAATCCATTCAGTCCGGGCAAGCCGATACTGGAGAGGACTGCAATGATGAAAAACACAGAGTAAACCGGGACGACTCCTGCGAGACCGCCATAATCAGCGAGTTCCCGTGTGTGCCTTCTCTCATACATGATTCCGATCATGAGGAAGAGCATTCCAGTGGAGAGGCCATGATTGACCATCTGAAGAATCGCTCCAGTCAAAGATTCGACATCATTCATGAAGCAGGCCAAGACCACGAAACCAAGGTGACTCACGGAGGAGTAGGCGATCAGTTTCTTGATATCGGTCTGAACGAGTGCCATGCAAGCACCGAAGATGATACCAGTCACAGCCAGCCAGCAGAATTCTTCGCGGAGGTCCATCGCGGCCTCCGGGAAAAGCGGGATGGCAAATCGGAGTAATCCGTAGGTACCCATTTTGAGCAGAACCCCGGCGAGAACGACCGAGCCCGCAGTCGGGGCCTGAACGTGGGCATCAGGAAGCCAGGTATGGAGCGGAAAGAGGGGGACCTTGATCGCGAATGAAAGCGCAAATGCAAGGAACAGCCAGAACTGTTGAGTCCCGTCGAGAGGATTGGTAGTCCTGAGACGCTCTAGCAGCAGTGGGAGATCGAAAGTTCCGGCATGGTTGTAGAGGTACAGGATCGCCAGGAACATAAACAAGCTGCCGACCATCGTATAGATGAAGAACTTCAGCGCTGCGTAGACCCTGTCCTTGCCTCCCCAGATACCAATGATCAGATACATCGGCACCAGCATCGCCTCGTAGAAGAGGTAAAAGAGGATCAAGTCGAGAGCGACAAAGGCGCCCATCATGCCTGTTTGCAAAAGCAGCAAAGCAATATGGAACTCTTTGACGCGGGTATCGACCGCCTTCCAGGTGCTGAGGAAGACAAATGGCATACTGAAACTGGTTAATAGAATCAGAAGAACCGAGAACCCATCGACTCCCAGATGATAGGAGATGCCGAGAGATTCGATCCAGACATGATTCTCTTCCATCTGCATGGTGCCGACGGCGGAATCGAAGTTGCCGACCATGATCAAAGAGAACAGAAGACCCAGAAAACTGACCATTAGGGCAATCTGGCGAATGAGCGCCTTGCTATTGCTGTCAATCAGTGTGAGGAGTAACGCACCCAGAGCAGGAGTCAATGTGACGAGACTCAGGATGGGCATTTTGAAGGAATCCAACTCGGGAATCATTGTGCTCCTCCCTTCGCCAGATGGTTCAAGAGTATGTAGATCAGAACCAGCGCTCCACAGCCAAAGGTGAGAAGATAGCCGGGGATGAATCCTGTTTGCATTCGACGGGCCAATTCACCAAAACCTCTG
>NZJA01000062.1 GCA_002691835.1 Planctomycetota bacterium | reverse complement strand
TACGTCCACGTAAAACTCCAATCACACCCCAAGATGGATGATCATGAATCGGAGTTCCCTGTCCTGGCTTCCATACTAACGCAAGTAATGAAAAGCGGTCTTCTGGATCGGCATGCAACAGATGACGGGTGTATTTCTGGGAGCTTCCCTCAAACTGGTCGAGAAACTCATCCGTGACTCCAGCACAGTAGTTTTCGACGACTTCAACAAGACTATTCAAACGGCGACGTTCGTTTTTGACGCCGACAATAGTTTCATCGAAGGATCCGACGAGATCGGACAATTGGCTGATTGGCTCCAAGGGCTCCCCATTTCAAGACACTGAAAACTCAAGATACTTGTCACGAGATCGACGCAGAGTACCGGAAAGGAAGTCCTCCATAAGAAGGTCTGGCTCTCTCGTCAGGACGAGTCGTTCCAAATTACGCTGATTCCCGAGTTTATCGACTGGATGGCGGCCCGGCAATGCTCTCGAATGGGTTCTCGGAAGTCCAGCGGGGTGTCCCTGCCTGTTTCGACGCCGGAAAGTGTCAGGAACAAACCCCGGAAGGGATTTGAAGCGATGGCCTACGAAATCAACCTACCCGTCCACTTTGATGATGTCGATGCTGCGGGAGTGGTTTATTACCCCCGAATCCTCGACATGTGCCATCAGGCCTTTGAGTCGCTGTTTACCGATCAGGGACCCGTTCCCTATCACAAACTTTTCCTTGAACGAAAAATCGGCTTCCCCACACGCAGTCTCGAAACCGAATTTCTTTCGCCCATCGAGTACAGTGGCGATCTGTCAATTCGCCTGACAACCTCGGGCCTCTCAGCAAGGTCCGTCAGCTTTCATTTCGAAGGACGTCAAGGTCGCCGAATCTGCTTTCAGGCAAAGGTTGCCAAGGTTTGTTGCAGGCCCCAAGTGGACGGAAAATTTGAGCCCATTGAAATCCCCGATGACCTTCGGGAAATGTTAAAAAGACTGGGAGCGACCGAGTGAGGGTTGTAGAGATTTACCCATCGATTCAGGGCGAAAGTACGCGTGCGGGAATCCCCTGCGTCTTCATTCGCCTGGCAGGATGCCCCCTTCGTTGCCGTTGGTGCGATACTGTTTATTCATTCAAGGGTGGCGACGAAATGAGCCTTGAAGAAATCTGTAATGCGGCCGCTGCTCCTGGGATCGGACTCGTCGAACTGACGGGTGGAGAGCCTCTGGCTCATGCAGAGGCACCCGAACTTCTAAAAATGCTCTGTGACCGATTTGAGGAAGTGCTTTTGGAAACTTCCGGAGCCTATCCTGTCGAAGATCTCGACCCCCGAATTGGCGTCATCATGGATATGAAAGCTCCGGGCTCCGGTGAAGAAAGTCGAAATCTTCTGAAAAACATCGATCATCTGAAAGCAGGGGATGAGCTCAAATTAGTTCTGGCGGACCGAGAAGACTATCTCTGGGCTAAAAAACTGATCGAATCCCATCCAATAGAGGTTCCGATCCTTTTTTCGCCAGTTCATGGTGAGTTGGACGCTGCCCTGCTATCAGAATGGATACTGGAGGATCGACTACAGGTTCGACTCCACCTTCAGCAACATAAATTCATTTGGGATCCCCAAGAGCGGGGTCGCTGAGATCCAACATGGATCGACAGCACAGAAAGAGCAAAGGACCCTCTTCGATGAGTCATGAGATCGAACTGCTGAGAAAGTTCTCTTTCGATTCGGCACATTCTCTGCCCAATGTTCCTGCAGATCACAAGTGTCACCGTCTCCATGGACACACCTTTCATGTCGAAGTCCGGGTCACAGGTCCCATCGGTGAGACATCCGGATGGGTGATGGACTTCGCAGACCTGAAACAGGTCGTGAATCCAATCATCGAGGATCTTGATCACAGATACCTGAATGAAATTGATGGTCTTGAGAATCCGACTTCAGAGCATATCGCAGTTTGGATCTGGGAGCGGATCGAGGGGAACCTTCCAGGCCTAAGTTCCGTTACCGTCCATGAAACCTGCAACACAGGTTGTACCTATCGTGGAACTCAGAAAAAGGACTAAATAGAATGTGCGGAATTTTCGGAATCTCAGCTGATCATAATGTGGCTCCTGTTCTCATCGAGTCATTGGAGCGGTTGGAGTACAGGGGTTACGACTCCTGTGGCCTTTCTATTGGTAAGGAAGATGGTCACCTGGAAGTTCGCAAGGGTGCTGGCCCGGTTCAAAGAGTGGCGACAGAAGAGCGCTTCGCTGAAGCATCGGGAAATTGGGGGCTGGGTCATGTCCGCTGGGCGACTCACGGCAGAGTCAGTCGTCTCAATGCACACCCCCTGGTCGATTCTTTCGGGGACATTTCCATCGTTCATAATGGGATTCTTCAGGATTACGAATCCCTCCGTGCAGAGTTGACCGCCTCAGGTCATACCTTTCTCTCTGAAACAGATTCTGAAGTGATCGCTCACCTTCTGGAACGTTGTTTGAAGGACAGCACTTCTATCGAAGAAGCAGTCCTTGCCTGTGCACAAAAACTTCAAGGGACTTATGCCATCGGAGTCATGACTCGACATGAACCGGGTGTGCTCTACGCACTGAGAAATGAAAGCCCATTGCTGGTCGGAGTAGGAGATGATTTCCACTGTTTCTCCTCTGATCCACTGACTCTTGGCGGCCTCACTGATCAAGTGATCTGGCTCGAAGATGGAGAAATGGCAAGAATTGACCGGGAGAGCTGTCGCCTGAGATCGATCACAACAGGATCCGAAATCCAAAGATCCCCGGAAACAGTCTCGATTGCTACCAGAGCAGTCGAGCTTTCAGGACATCCAGATTTCATGTCGAAAGAGATCACCGAAAATTCTCAAGTCGTCAAAACAGCTTGGGCCATCGAAGAGTCTGAAATAGATCGAATCGTCGAAGTCATCCAACAATCAGAGCGAACTGTTTTGACCGGAGTCGGTACCAGCTATTACGTCGCACTCATGGGCCAATACATGATCAGTGAATTGGCCGACGAGTTTACACCGGCCATGTCATCCGATGAGATGCCTCATATGGTCCCATTACGCGACTCTGATCATGTTCTTGCCATCAGCCAATCAGGAGAAACATACGACACCCTGCGCGCCCTGCGAATTTCACGGGCGCGTGGTGCGAATCTTTCAGCCATCCTGAATGTAGATTCGTCCTCGATGGCTCGTGAGGTCGACCAGTATCTCGATCAGGGAGCAGGCCCTGAGATCTGTGTTCTTTCAACGAAATCGACCATTTCTCAATTAGCACTCATGCTTCGAATCGCTGTCCGCCTCGGTGAAATGAAGGGTGTCCTCCAGGGAGAAAAGCTCGCAGCAGTCCTCGAGGACATGTCGGCATTACCCGAACGGCTCGAGAGTATCGCCAAAGGGGACCACACGATTATTCGTGATCTCGCCCGTCGTCACAGTGTCATGAGGAACTGGTTCTTTCTGGGCAGAGGAATCCAACATGGCCTCGCGCTAGAGTCTGCTCTGAAATTTAAAGAAGTCACTTATTGTCACGCCGAAGGGATGTCTTCCGGAGCACTGAAACACGGAACGATCTCGCTGATCGACGATGCGATGCACACCGTCATCTTTCTCCCAGGAACAGAAGTGAAGGATTTACGTCAACACGCCATCGGTGCGATTGCTGAAATCTCTACACGAGGTGGAAAAGTGATCTGTTTCCAACCTGAGGGTTCTCCAACGCCGGAACCTCGACCGGATTCTATCGTCGAGTGTCCTGCTGCAGGACCGTGGACCACTCCCCTGCTCCAATTGATGCAGGCCCAGTTGTTTGCTTACTACACGGCTAAAGCTCTGGGTCGAAACGTCGACAAACCCCGTGCTCTGGCAAAATCAGTCACTGTGGGTTAGGTTGGCCACGTTTCACGACCATTGAGCTCAGGAGTTCTCCTTGTTTCCCCGTTGCCTCTGCCCACCACTGGTTCTTTGCCTTCTCCTGATAAGTGCCATCGGCTGTGGATTCCTGAATCTGAGGGGGAGCGTCGATAAAGATGTCCAGAGGGCCGCAGAGATGCTGACTGGATGCTTCGACAGCAAGGACCAGGCGCTCGCAGACCCGGAAAACTACTTCCAGATTCGCCTGATATTGGTGCCAATTTGGAGTGGCGAAAAGGTCGGACACTGGATGTATGTTGAACAGGCGTCTTTCGATTCACTCCAGCGTCCCTATCGTCAACGAATCCAACACGTCTACCGTGATGAAGAATCGCAGATTCGCAGTGACGTCTACCTGCTCCCTGGAGACCCTCTGGAGTATGCCGGGGGTTGGAAAAACCCCGAAGAGAGGTTTGCAGATCTTTCCCCGATGGATCTGACCCTCAGGGATGGCTGCTCCGTCTTTCTTCAACCAGATGGAAATGGATTCATCGGTTCCACCGTCGGCGATGAGTGTCAAAGCTCTCTCGGTGGAGCAGCCTACGCCACCAGTGAGGTTCAAATGATCCCTGGATTGCTCGTCAGCTGGGATCGAGGCTGGAACAAGGCGGGCGATCAGGTCTGGGGAGCTACCGCCGGTGGCTACCGTTTCGTCCACCGCGACCGAATACCATCGGAGTAACGCCATGAACGTTTCTACGTTATTGTTTGATCAGGTTGATGTCTTCGGTAGCAGTCCTTATCTGGGAAACCCCCTCGCTGTGGTCCATGACGCAGTGGGATTCTCCACAGAGGAGATGGCCCGCTTTGCCCGCTGGACCAATCTTTCGGAAACCACTTTCCTGCTCCCTCCCACAGACCCCGAGGCGGATTACCGGGTCCGTATCTTCACCCCCGAGGGAGAGTTGCCCTTCGCCGGCCATCCGACTCTGGGCAGTGCTTGGACCTGGCTGAATCGGGGCGGCAAGCCGCAACAAGACTCGCTGATTATTCAGGAGTGTGGCATCGGCAAGGTTCGTATCAGGAAACTGGATCAAGGGCTCGCTTTTGCGGCCCCGGGATTGCTCAGGGAAGGGCCTGTGGATGACTCCACCCTGCAAACAATTTGCAGCGGGCTATCCATCGACAGAGAAGAGATCGTCGATCACCACTGGGTCGACAATGGACCCGGATGGGCGGCGGTCCTCTTGAAAGACTCGGAACGGGTTCTCTCCATCGATCCTGACTTCAGTCAGTTGAAAGAGATCAACTTCGGCATCATCGGTCCCGGCTCCCCCCAACCCGGTGCCGACTTTGAAATGCGTGCCTTTGTCGAATCTCTGAGTATCCCCGAGGATCCTGTCACAGGAAGTTTGGCTGCAGGAATTGCACTGTGGTTTTCACGAACGGGATACGCTCCAGACCAATATATGATTCACCAAGGTACAGCTCTCGATAGAAGCGGAATCATATCGATATCAAATGAGCATGGTTCCACCTGGGTAGGAGGAGAAGTCCACCCCGGGATATCAGGGCATTTAGAGATCTTGTAGAACTCCATACCGTAAGACAAAAGCGGGATCGCCTTAAACTCAACTTCAGAAGAATCTCAGTGCAAAGATCGACTTACATCGACTCCAGCTCATGAGGCAAGTAATCCATCGATGATCGGAAGTAGTGCCCCGCTGGATAGAACAACAGATTGGTCGCCCTGCTGGTGTATGCACAAGCATAGTCTTCCAGCTGTCTTCCAAAATGCGTCAACTCATTGCCTGCTCTGAAGAGACTGCCCCAGTGCTCGTTGGTCGCAGTGCTCAATTTTGCACGCAACTCTTCTCGCTGGCGGATGAAAGCCTTGAGAGTGTCTGAGGCATTTTTCCTGGCAGTATGACATTCCAACCGCAGTTTTTTGACACCGCTCTTCTCTTCAGCCACGACGGATTCAATACTCTGGAGACAGGCTTCGACTGCTTTCCAGTGCATGACTTCGCGCTCAGTTCCAATCCTGCGCTCATCGACCTCGCGCAATTGCCTGACCAAGCCCGGCATCGCAGACTGAACCACCATCTCTTCTTCTAATTCAGGAACCACCAGCATCGTCCGCCAGTAAACATTTCGCTTCGAAGAAATCAGATCTGCGTAGATGTGATCACCTACATAGAGAATTTCTGGTCCTGCACAGCCGATGCGTTCTTCAATTTCAGTCAGGTTCCCGCCAAGGAGTACTTTTTCATGAACTCCAGGTCGAAATTTTCGGCCTGAGTCGGTATCGAAATATGCCGGCTTCCCTCCCTCAGCGACGACGAGGTCGAAGAGGTTGATCCAATCAGATCCTTGACTGGCGTCTCTGCCGAGTACTGTATTCATCATGGCGTCGGTATATTCCCACTCGCTATTCGTCAGCAGGAATACTTTTTTTCCGCACTCCCGAAGATGAATCAGGAGAGCCTCGGTATGGGGATCCGGTTGAATAAAATCTTCAGGGTTCGCAGTGATGACACTTTTCAGCGAACCATCGCGGTGAATGGTATCGGTGTGCTTGCGAATCTTCTCCCACACAGATCTTCTTTGTCCCGCTTCGGTGTGGTCCACCATGGCTGTCCACAGAAGAATCTCCGGCCGACTGAATGCGTGATCCACCTGGATAAATCGATCTCCATCGGTGACATGCGGAATGATATCGCGATCCCCGTATAGCTTTCGCTTCTCGCTGACCGTCAATTTTTCCTTGCCGCGATATGCACGAAGTACATGACCGTAACGGTCCGTCTTGAGAATCACGCCTTCGTCAATGTCCAAAATCAAAGCCTTCTTTGCAAAAGACAAATCTGGAAGTTCTTCAAGCCACTCTCTTGGGAATCCTTCATGCTCGACGAGTCGATCGGCGACCAGTTTTCCGGCCAGAGCATCCAGAGCTTCACAATTGTAGACGGCGAGAGTGTGGTCGAAATCAAAGCCGACAGCATCAATTTGACCGAATCGCATCGTTCGGTTGGTGTATACCGCCCTGTGATGATCAAAAACAGGAGTCCTAATCGCCATCGAAATCATGTCGAGCCACTGTGCGCCCGCTCCGGTGTCAGCATCTTCTTGATGATTTTGGGAACTCACAGGTTCACCTTCCAAGTCAGGGAACATGGTCCTTTTCGGGAACCGTCCAGCATTCAGTGTTCAGTTCAGCAAAGGGACTCAAGATAACGTATCGACTGCTCCACAAGTTCCGGAGCTCTGTGCGAGTCTCTGGACAGCTCGACCAGTAGCTGTCCAGCATAGCCATGATTCGTCAATTCCCCCACAAGGGCAGGAAGATCCAATTCCCCTGTCCCCAGAGGAAGGTGCTCGTGCTTTTGATTTCTACAATCATCGATATGGATATGGATCACTTCTGAAATCACACTTTTCAATCCCTCAACAGGATCAGTAGATTCAGTGACACCCAGATGGCCCAGATCCAGAGTCAACCCCAACGCGGGATGCTGAAGTTGCGTTCGCAGCTGCCGCCAGTCCGCAAGACTCTCGATCCACATTCCAGGTTCTGGCTCAAATCCGATCATCACCCCACAAGCCGCTGCGTGATCGAGAACAGGCAGCAGCGACTCCAACAGGGCACCCGTGACCTCTTCCGGATCTCTTCGAGAATCGTCATTACGACCACTCCAGAGGCTGACCACGGGGGCCTTCAGTTCCGCTGCGATGTCTATCGCCCGAAGATAGAAAGATTGGCGTTGATCACGACCGGAGGCCTCGGCACTGGCAAGCGAAGGCCAATGCTTCTTTTGGGAATCCAAAAGGTATCTGCCACCGGTTTCGATGCTTGGTGCCAGACCTTTTGCGTCGAGTTTATGACGGAGTTCCTGAAGATCCGTCACAGATACCTGTCGGTGATCCAGATGAGCAGGACCGAGGGTGATGCCCAGCGCCGAATAGCCCGTCGCCGAAAGCAGGTCGATGACCTGATCGATACTGTGATCGAGTAATCCATGAGTAATGTAACCGGGTTTCCACATCACTCAGACTCCTGTATATCGGAGGGTCCTTCTTCTGTCAGACGAGCTTTCACCCACTCGACCGCGGCTTCACGATCAGTGATATCACCCTCACGACGAGCATCTTTGAGAGCTTCCAGCATCTCACCCATCTGAGGTCCGGGAGTCATCCCCAAGTCGATGAGGTCTCTTCCTTGCAGTAAAGGCTCACGCGGCGGACCGATCTTTTTCCACTCGAGAAACATCTCTCGACAGTCTTCGTAGAGATCCATCTTTCGATGACTTCCGAGACAATCTGCCCGGCACAAATCCAGAAGCTCTTCAAAACCATCTTCCTCAAAAAGTCGATATCGTTTGGCGAGGCGCATATGAGGAACATTCATGAAAACCAAATGCCGCCTGACCAAATAGACGATCCGTTCTTGTTGCCTCCGGGAAAATCGAAGACGCTCGCAGATCTCCTCTGTCATTCTCGCGCCTAATTCGTCATGTCCATGAAATCGGATTCTGTCCGGAGCTTCTTCATAGGTGTCAGGCTTGCCGACATCGTGGAGCAATGCTCCCATCGCCAACTCTGGTGAAGGATCCTCAAGGTGCTCAAGGACCAATCCGGTATGAACGTAAACATCTCCCTCAGGATGATGTTCTGGGGGTTGTTGAACCCCTTTCATCTTTTCAATCTCTGGCAGAAACATCTGCATCAATCCTGAATCTGAAAGAAGCTCATAGCCCTTTTTCCTGTGAGGGCTAACAAGGATCTTCAGGAGTTCTTCCCGAATCCGCTCCTGACTGACCGAGCCAAGATCAGATGATTCATGACAAATCGCTTCCCAGGTATCCTGTTCTATCGGTAGATCCAGAACCGTTGAAAAACGAACTCCCCGCAGCATCCGCAGTCGGTCTTCCAGAATCCGTTCCCGCGGGTTCCCGATGGCCCGGATGATCCCCGCCTCTAAGTCGCCGACTCCTCCCACGTGATCGACGACCTCTTCCAGATCAAGATCCCAGAACAATCCATTGATGGTGAAGTCACGGCGAAGAGCATCTTCTTTTTCATCCGTGAAGCGCACGGATTCCGGATGGCGTCCATCGGCGATCCCGATATCAGCCCGGAAGGTGGCGACTTCCACCTCGACATCTTCAATCAGGACCCTGACCACCCCAAATTGGGCACCCACGAGTACCGTCTTTTCAAAGAGAGCATCGATTTCATCGGGGAGAGCGGAGGTCGCCAAATCAAAATCTTTGGGCTCCAGCCCCAACAGGTAATCTCGGACCGCTCCTCCGGCAAGAACACTGCGGTGGCCTGCAGCGGTAATTCGATCATGGACCCTGCGGACTGGGTCAGGAATCACCATCGGTTCGTCGGGAGATCCCTTTGGGGTTGATCCGGGCATCGTGTTGCGTTCTCCTCCTGCAGGGACCGGTTCTATCTTTTCAGGGCACATGCGCCCCCTAAGGATAACCGAAGTCGAGCTGGCATGGCACGAAAGGTGCCCCGGTTATGGGATATGGTTGACCCACTGAGACCTGCGGGAGTTTGATGAGCAACGAGAATGACGATCTGCGCAGAATTCGATCTCTTTCTGCCATGCTGCATCAGCATAATTTCCGCTACTACATCCTCGATGATCCTCAAATCTCTGATGCGGAATACGACCGCCTTCTGGTCGAACTGGGAAATCTCGAATCTCAATACCCGGAGGCTGTTTCCGCAGATTCGCCAACCCGCAAGGTTGGCGTCACGTGGACACCTGAAGACTTCGTCGCCGAAAAACTGCCCTCCGTCGATCACCGGGTTCCCATGCTTTCACTCGAAAATGCAATGGGTACGGATGAAGTGCGTGATTGGGTTGAGCGAGTCAGAAAAGGGCTCGAACTCAACGAAAATGAATCCGATCCCGCGCTCACGGTTGAATATAAATTCGATGGGGTCGCCATCTCTCTTCTTTATGAAGATGGAGTTCTCGTCCGAGCCGCAACCCGAGGAGATGGCGTCACAGGTGAAGAGGTCACCGGTACTGCCCGCACCATCCGTAGCGTTCCGCATCAATTAAAAACCGACTCTCCACCCCCGCGCATCGAACTGCGTGGAGAAGTGGTTCTCCAAAATGCAGATTTTGACGCACTCAATGCCAGTCGTAGCCAGGAAGAGGGGCTTTTCGCCAATCCTCGTAATGCTGCGGCAGGAACCCTGCGGCAGCTCGATCCACGCATCGCAGCAAAGCGCCCTCTCGATGTCTTCATCTATGGCATCGGTGATCAGGAGGGCATCGACCTGTCGGTCCAACAGGATCTCGTCAAATCTGTTGAGGAATGGGGCTTTCAGCCTTGCCCATTTTTACGGGAAGCCAGCGGCGCAGAGGAATTGATCGCCATCTACGAAGAAGTGATGGAGGTCCGCGATGACCTGCCCTTCGACATCGATGGGTTAGTCATCAAGGTTCAGGGTGCAGAGCTTCGTGAGCAGTTGGGAATGCGGGCCCGCAGCCCGCGCTGGGCGGTGGCTCTGAAGTTTCCTGCACGTCAAGAGACGACTCAACTCATCGACATTCAGGTGCAGGTCGGCCGCACCGGTGCACTGACTCCGGTTGCCCATCTCGAACCCGTCAACGTTGGAGGCGTCACCGTCTCTCGGGCAGGCTTACACAATCCCAAGGAAATCGCTCGCAAAGATCTGCGTATCGGCGACCACGTCGTCATTCAGCGTGCCGGTGATGTCATTCCCCAAGTAGTCAAACCCGTCGATTCACTCCGTGATGGAACTCAACTTCCTTATGAATTCCCAGACTCTTGTCCAGAGTGCAACAGTGCTGTGGTTTACCCAGAGGAAGAAATCATCCCATATTGCGATAATTTCGAGTGTCCAGCTCAAATCAGGGGGCGCCTCGAACACTTTGTATCCCGCAGAGCTCTGGATATAGACGGCCTCGGTGAAAAGTTGATTGATCAACTTGTCACAGAGAAACTCGTGACGGTTCCATCTGATCTTTACACCTTGAAGGTTGAACAGCTTTCAAACTTGGAACGGATGGCGATCAAATCCGCTGAGAATTTGCTGAAGGCCCTCGCTAATTCCAAGAGTCGTCCCTTTGCGCGTGTTCTCCATGCACTGGGGATTCGCCATGTCGGAGAGAGAGTCGCCGAGCTGATCGTCGATGATCTTGCTGACATCGAAACTCTGATGAGCGCTGAAGAAGAACGATTGGCACAGATTGAGGGGCTCGGCGAGATCATCGCCCGTTCTGTTGTCGCCTTCTTCGCAAATCCAGCTGTCAAAAATGAAATCCATCTGCTGAAAAATGCGGGTCTCACCTTCCATCAGGAAAAAGTGATGGCTGAAAGTGGAGAGGGTGCGTTTTCCGGATTGACGGTTGTTATCACCGGAACCTTGCCCACACTGAGCAGGGATGAGGCGAAGAATCAGGTCATCGCCGCAGGAGGCAAAGTCGTCGGCTCAGTTTCAAGTAAAACTGACGTGCTTCTCGCCGGAGAAAAAGCCGGATCAAAATTAAAAAAAGCCACTGATCTCGGTATCGAAGTCATCGATGAAGATGAACTACTCAGACGAATCGCAAACTAGTCACGGGCTTTAAAATCGCTTTGAAAAGATGGGAAGGCTCAACAGCATGAGTGACACAGAAGTTTCTTCCGAAAACAGGGGCCAGTGGAGCAGTCGTTGGGGTTTCATTCTGGCAGCGGCGGGCGGAGCGGTCGGCCTCGGCAATATCTGGAAGTTCCCCTACATCACCGGTGAAAAT
>NZJA01000061.1 GCA_002691835.1 Planctomycetota bacterium | reverse complement strand
GCATAAATTAATGAAGGGCAATCAGCTCCTTTATTACCTCAACGGCGAAAAATTAAATCTTGATCAATACGTGAACAAAAGGGTTGGAATCATCGGCACTATCCAGGAGCTGGATCCTGAAACAGGGGCGCGGCTTCTCATGGTGCAAAAAATCGAAGTTCTATCCCGATAAAGATTTAATTCACTGTTGTTTCCGCTGCAGATCCTTCTGCAGGAGGAATCATGGACAATTTAGAATTATGGATCGCTCCTGTCTTGGTAGCGATCGCTATGTACGTGATCGGTTCTCGCTACTCTGCACGCGTGAAGGAGGAGCAGGAGAGAATTCTCTCTGAAGCTCGTTCCGATGCAGAGCGTCTTCGTGCTGAGAGCCGAGAAGAAGCGAATGTTTGGGCTTCTCAGCAGCGTGATGACGTGCAGAAGGAAGTTCGTGAGGCTCGCAAGGAGATTAAGCAAGCTGACCGCGAACTTCGTAAGCGAGAAGACAATCTCGATCGAAGAAACGATCTTCTTGAAAAGACCGAATCCAATCTGGAATCCCGCGAATCCGATTTGAATCAGCGTTCTTCCCGAATTCAGGATCGTGAATCGGAAGTCGAAAATCTGATTGAGGAGCAACGGGAACACCTCGAGCGAGTCGCGAGCATGTCGAGGGATGAAGCCCGTGAAAACCTTCTCGAAAACATGAAAAATGAGGTCGACCACGAGGGCGATCAGATGATTCAGAGGATGGTTGAGCGGGTCAAGGATCAGGCCGATTCAAAATGCCGAAACATCCTGGCTTCGACATTGCAGAGAATCTCAGCGACATATTGCCAAGAGTCGACCGTCACCAGCGTCGAAATCGCCTCCGATGACATGAAGGGCCGCATCATCGGTCGTGAAGGGCGAAACATTCGTGCCTTTGAAAAATCGACGGGCGTCGATGTGATTGTCGATGACAGCCCCGGCGTGATTACTCTCTCCTGCTTCGATCCGATTCGTCGTGAGATGGGCGCAAGAGCGCTCAGTAAATTGCTGCAGGACGGAAGAATCCACCCCAGCAGAATCGAAGAGATTGTTGCTGAGAGTAAGAAAAGCCTGAATGAGGAAATCCAAAAATCGGGAGTTCAGGTTTCCTATGATTTGGATCTGCCCGGTATTCATCCGAAGCTGGTCACTCTTTTGGGACGACTGCGCTATCGCACCTCATACAGTCAGAATGTTCTCGCTCACTCGGTAGAGGTCGCAAATATCTGTGGAATGGTTGCTGCTGAGTTCGGTCTGGATCAGACATTGGCTAAGCGCTGTGGTCTCTTCCATGATTTGGGGAAGGCTGTCGACCATCAATTCGAAGGCGGGCACCCCGAAATTGGCGCGACGATTCTGAAGCGTTATGACGAATCTCCTGAAGTGGTCAATTCGGCCGCAAGTCACCACAACGATGTTCCACAGGAAAGTCTTTACGCTGTCCTGACCCAGGTAGCCGACTCGATCTCTGGAAGTCGTCCAGGGGCCAGAGGGGAGTCTCTGGATCGTTACATCGAGAGGCTTGAGAAGCTCGAGGGTCTTGTGAATTCTTTCGCGGGCGTTGCCAATGCTCAGGCGATTCAGGCCGGTCGCGAAGTTCGGGTTTTCGTCAATGCCCATAAGATTAATGACAAAAAAGCGACTCGTCTTGCGCATGACATCGCCAAAGAGGTCGAGGATCAGTTGACTTATCCGGGTGAGATTAAAATCACCCTGATTCGCGAAACACGAGTGGTCGAATATGCCCGCTAATGGTTCCGCTGTTCGACTTCTGTTGATTGGCGACATCGTCGGTCGTCCCGGCCGGCGTATCGCTCAGGATTTGCTCCCCGGTCTGCGAAGTGCCTGGAATCTCGACGGCATCATTGCGAATGCCGAGAATTCTGCTGCTGGCTCAGGGATTACAGAAAAGATCTACTCCGATCTCAAGGAATGCGGAGTGGATATGATGTCTCTCGGGGATCACGCCTGGAAACGTAAAGACAATCTGGGTGTTCTGGCAGCCCATTCCGACTGTATTCGACCATTGAATTATCCGCACTCTTCTGAGGGAGCTGGGAGCTATATCGTGGATCTCGGATCCGGGATAAAGGTCGCATACACCATCGTTCTCGGTCGAGTCTTTATGGACCCCGTGAATTGTCCTTATGCCACAGTGGATACTTGGTTAGATTCTCTTCCCGAAGATGTCTCTATTCGTATCGTTGAATTTCATGGAGAAGCGACCAGTGAGAAGCAAGCTGCTGGCTGGCACTGGGATGGTCGCGTGAGTGCCGTTGTTGGTTCTCATACCCACGTTCAAACCGCAGACGCTCGTATTCTCCCAGGTGGCACCGGTTATATTTCTGACCTTGGAATGACGGGGCCCTATGACGGGGTCATCGGGCGTGACGCTGCCCCTGTTCTGCACAAACTGCTGACGTCAATGCATGCTCCATTCACGGTCGCCGAAAAGAATGCACACCTTTGTGGAGTCATTCTGGAGATCGACCCGGAAACCGGACATTGCCTGTCCATATCTCCCGTAGACCTTGCCGAGGACGACAGTGGCGAATTCAGCCACGAATTTGCTTCAAGATAGCTTCTTAGCGGCTCGATATTTCCCCCGTTTTCTGGTCTGACCGTTAAAATGCGGATATCAGAAATTGGTGTCTGTTTCAGAAGACGGGAGATCTTTTGCGAGTTCTGGTTCAGCGAGTGACTTCTGCAAGTGTGGAAGTCGACAACGAAGTTGTTGGTTCCATCGGTCAGGGCTTGTTGGCTTTTGTCGGCTTTGGCCGCAACAGTCAAGCCCGGGACATCGACTGGATGGTGGATAAGCTCGTTGGGTTGAGGATCTTTGCGGATGATTCTGGTCATATGAACCATAGTATTCAGGATATCTCTGGACAGGTTCTGATTGTGAGCCAGTTCACGTTATATGGCGATTGCCGTAAAGGGCGACGTCCTTCATTTGAACCCGCTCTTCCTCCAACAGAAGCCTCCGATTTCTATCAGCAGTTTGTCTTGAAGTTTAAAGAGCGCTTGAGAGAAGCAGTGGAGACAGGGATTTTCGGAGCGGATATGAAAGTATCCCTGGTTAACGATGGCCCCGTCACTTTTTGGCTGGAACGTGAGTCGGAATCTGATGTCTGAGTTTCAGGATTTCTATTCTGTTCTGGGGCTTGAAATGGACTGTTCTCCTGAGCAGATCAAGGTGGCCTTTCGACGAAGACTTCTCGAAGTTCATCCCGACAAGTCTGAGTATCCTCGCGATCCAGATGAAATGAGATTGCTGCTTGAGGCGCATGATGTTTTGTCTCAACCAGATAGCCGAGATCGTTACGACAGGCTTTGGAATATTGTGTTCAGGGAAGAGCTTGCGGATCGCACGCCTCATGTAACGGATAGTGATCGGCCCGCTGCCCGAGCCCGGAGTATTCTGTTTTTGCTTCTGGAGCAACGACAGCAGGAGGCTGTCACTCGGCTGAATGACTTGGGTCCTGGTGCGAGACTCTTTTTGAAAAAACATCTGACGGATGATGAGTTTGTTGATTCATGTTTTCTCATCGCCGAATACCACGAAGGTTTAAATCGTAAATCGACGGCACTCGAGTGGTATGAAGATCTATTGAGGACTGAATCTCGGAGACAGAATCACCGACCCTGTTATCCAGAAGCCCGTGACCGAGCTCGCAAATTGCTGATGAAGAAAACAGGGAAAAATACAGATCCCAGGGTGTCCCTTGAGTACCTGCGAAGAGTTGAGCAGTTGGGGGTGGATCGTGCGACAAGAGGTGAGGTCGCCCGTCGGCGTGCCAGTTGCTATCTCGAGATGGATATGCGGGTGGAGGCAGGCAAGCATCTTTCTGAAGCAATTCGGATTTTGCCGAAGTCGAAACTGCTCCGTGAATTGATGGATCAACTGGATGGCTACTGGGATGAATAGCCATCTTCATGTGTTGATTCTTGCTGGTGGATCAGGGCGGCGATTGTGGCCTTGGAGTCGTCCTGGAAGCCGGAAGCCAGAGTTGCCATTGGTTCATGATCGGACTCCACTGGAGGAGGCCATTGAGACCGCACTGACTCTCGTCCCTCCGGACAGGCTTCACCTCGTAGCCGCTGAAGGGGTCATTTCTCAACCAGGTCCCTGTCAGCTCATCATTGAGCCTCGGGGGCGGAATACGCTCTCAGCTGTGACGGTTGGCGCTCTGAAGCTTTTTGAAAGAGATCCTCAGTCGCAGGTGATTGTTCTTCCTGCAGATCACCATATCGCAGATCGGGATGCTTTAAGGAATGGACTGTATCAAACCGTCGCAGCATTGAATGCTTGTGAATCAGGATTTTGGATTCATGGAACGGAATCAGCGCCCTCCGGCTCCTACGGTTGCGTTCTTGTCGATGATTCCTCCGGGACTGTCGAGTTTATCGAGAAACCGACACCAGAGCAGTGTGAACAAATCACGGAATCCGTTGCCGGAGCTGCTTCCGAGATGAAATCGTTTCGACATTGTGGAATCTTCGCATTTGGAACAAGGTTTTACCGGGATACGCTATCAGAGTTAGGTCCGCTGGATCCCGATCTGTTACCGGAAATCTCTATCGACGATTACTTGATTAGTCATCCTGATTTTTCTTCGAGTCTGAAATTTCAACCTCTCAGTCATCGTTGGAGTGACCTCGGTGACTGGCGAACCATCCGGCAAGTGAGATTCCCTCACCGGATTTCGAGAGCGAATGTCCAGATACGCGGGCAAGAGGTGGATTCAATTTCGCATTATCCACCGGGAGAGCCTTTGGTACTGGATGGAGTTGCGCCGCTGACGGAAGGCGATCTGACAAAACGAATCGTTTGTCTGGGAATGCCGGATTTGAAGATCACGCATGAGGGCAGTACCTGGAGAATTGTGGGAAACGCTGACGCTGCAGATTCAATCCAAACTCTCGTTTTTCACACAACCGATGAAGTGTTGGAGATTGAGGGACTGGCTGGAGGCCTCGTGGCTTGTATGAGTGATCTATTAGTGGTCTGTTCGGAGGAGTCTCTGGGAAGTGGCCTGCTTCAAAAAGCTTCTCGAGTTTTGGATGCCGAGCTTTTGGGAGATAAGTCATGAGTGTATGGGTGGGGATCGATCCTGGGGAAAAACGAATAGGAATGGCCCGGGCGGATGCTTTGGGAGTCCTTGCGACCCCAAGAGGAGTTTCCGGGAACCGTGAAGAACTTCAGCGCTGGTTGTTGCAAGTCGATCAGGATTACGGGCTGGAAGGGGTCATCATCGGTTGTCCAAGAAATATGGACGGCTCTTATGGACCGATGGCTCTGAGGTCTCTGGAATTGACTCGGTGGTTAAGGGATCGCAATGAGGTTCCGGTAAGGCTCTGGGATGAGCGACTCACGACGCGTCAGGCTCAATCTGTCGGGACGGAATCTGGGTTGGATGAGAAAGCTGCAGCGATTCTTTTACAGTCGTATTTAGACGCAGGAACCCCTCAAATCGACGATCCTGAGGGTTTATTGGAAGCTGAATCGAATCAGAAACCGAGCTGACGGGCAATTTCAGTGAGAATGCCCACATTTTCTTGCCCTTACGAACTGTCCCGGTAGCATTCATACCTTGGGAAGGTGCTGATCGGTGACCGCTGGAGCGTTTCCGCCCCGATCAGAACCGCTAGAGACAAGGTATCATTCATCGATGAGCATTACAGCAGAGCGCAAGGCCGAATTGATCCAGCAGTTTAAGACTTCGGAGAATGACCGGGGGTCTGCTCAGGTCCAGGTTGCCATCCTTACTGAGAGAATCAGAAACATCACGGATCATCTCCGTACGATGAAGAAGGACTTTGCGAGCCGTCGCGGTCTTTTGATCCTGGTTGGAAAAAGGACGCGCCTTTTGCGGTATCTCCAGCGCACAGACAGAGGTGAGTACCTCCGTCTGGTCGAAGCACTGGGACTGCGTCGCTAATCCACTGAACCCTGTTCTTGCAGGCGTTCTGTGGTCGCGTACCCCTCATTGAGAATTACTGTGCATTTTGCGAGTCCCGATACTACGGGTTTCGTTCAGGCAACAGATTCCTTCCTTTTGGGGTTCCTTTCCCTGAACTGAGTTAAAAAGTTTCGAAGAATGTAATGTATATGACGCATGGTGCGTCGGCGGCAAGGGCCGTCAGGAGGATTGATGACACATGTAGTTTCTAGAGAAGTTGGGGGCAGAACCCTCAGCATCGAGACCGGATTGATCGCCAAGCAGGCTGCTGGGGCGACGATTGTTCGGTGGGGCGATTGCGCTGTTTTTTGCGCAGTGACCTGGGGTGAACCCCGTTTTGCCGGCGACTTTTTCCCTCTCACGGTCGATTACCGTGAAAACAATTACGCTGCGGGAAAAATCCCTGGCGGGTTCTTTAAGCGTGAGGGTCGTCCAACCACAAAAGAAATTCTGACAGCAAGGCTCATCGACAGACCTGTTCGTCCGCTGTTCCCAGATGGATTTATTAAAGATGTTTCTGTCGCAACGGCTGTACTTTCAGCAGACCGTGAGAACGACCCCGACATTCTTGCGATGATTTCCGCTTCAGCTTCACTTTCCATTTCAGAGTTGCCTTTCGAAGGTCCCATCGGCTCAGTTCGTATCGGACGTGTGGATGGCGAGTTCGTCGTCAATCCGGATCACGAAACCCGTGAGAAGAGCGACGTGGATCTTGTTGTTGCCGCAACGAAGGAAGCCATTGTGATGGTTGAGGCCGGTGCGCTCGAGGTTGACGAGTCTGTCATGATTGACGCACTCGAGATTGCTCATAAGGAGTGCCAGGTCATCATTGAAATGATTGAAGAGCTGGTCGGTCTTGCTGGTAAGCCGAAGATGGTATTCGAAGCTCCGCAGGTTGACGAGGAACTTCGTAACAAGGTTCATGGCATGGCCTATGACCGCCTTCGCGAAGCCGTCCAAGTGACCGGGAAGCACGAGAAGAAGCGCGCGATGGATGTCATTTGTCGCGAGATCGTTGAAGAGCTTTGCCCCGCCTCTGAGCAGGAAGCTGGAACTTGCCCTGATCCGAAAGAGGTGGGCTCCTTCCTCAATGGCGTCAAGAAAAAGGTCGAGCGTGATCTGATCATTCAAGAGTCGACGCGCACGGATGGTCGTGGTTTGACCGATATCCGGGCGATTGACACGGAGCTCAGTTTCCTTCCCCGTACGCATGGATCTTCTGTTTTCACTCGAGGTGAAACTCAGGCGATCGTTACTGCGACTCTGGGAACTTCATTCGATGAGCAACGTGTGGATGGATTGATCGATGAGAAGCGTGAGAGATTCATGCTTCACTACAACTTCCCCGCATATTGCGTCGGAGAATCTTGGCCTAACAGAGGACCGAAGCGCCGTGAAATCGGCCATGGTTCTCTCGCTGAGCGCGCGATTCGTTCCGTGCTCCCAGATCATGACGACTTTCCTTACACCTTGAGGGTTGTCAGTGACATCACCGAGTCGAATGGCTCTTCTTCCATGGCGAGTGTCTGTGGTGGAGTCCTGGCTCTGATGGATGCTGGAGTGCCACTCAAGCGCCCTGTTGCTGGTATTGCGATGGGCTTGATTGAGGAAGGTGATCAGCACTTTGTGCTTTCTGACATTTTGGGAAGTGAAGACCATCACGGTGATATGGATTTCAAAGTCACCGGGACACAGAAAGGCATCACTGCCCTTCAAATGGACGTCAAGATTTCCGGCTTGAGCCGTGAACTCATGGGACGTGCACTTGAGCAGGCTAAAGAAGGACGGATTCACATTCTTCGTGAGATGCTCAAGAAGCTGGATCGCCCGCGGGAAGAAGTTTCCCCACTTGCTCCGAAGATCATGCGAATCAATATCAATCCAGAGAAGATTGGTATTGTCATTGGCCCATCCGGCAAAGTGATCAAAGGCATTCAGGAAGAGACCGGTGCCACGATCGAGATCGCAGATACTGGAACGATTACGATTTGGGGCAAAGACAACGAAAGTGCTTCTGCAGCCAGAGAGCACATTGAAATGTTGACCCAAGACGTCGAAGTTGGCCGTATCTACAACGGAAAAGTCGTTTCCATTAAAGACTTCGGCTGTTTTGTGGAAGTCTTGCCAGGCCAAGAAGGTCTGGTCCATGTCTCTGAGCTTTCAGGGGATTACGTGGATGACGTCAGTTCTGTCGTTAAGCGTGGTGACGAGCTTCGTGTGAAGGTTCTCGAGAGTGATCCTCAGGGACGCTTGAGATTGTCTCACAAGGCTGTTCTGATCGACGAAGGCAAGATTGAGCCGACAGCAGTCGCTGAAGGTGATGGAGATCGTGGACGCGGTGGAGACCGTGGACGTGGTGGAGATCGTGGACGTGGTGGAGATCGTGGACGCGGTGGAGACCGTGGACGTGGTGGAGACCGTGGACGCGGTGGAGACCGTCGCTAATCGACTATTGATTTGATGATCAAGAGGGGCAATCCTGAACGGGTTGCCCCTTTTTTTGATGCAATTTTAGGAAAGTTGATATGGCTCGGTTATTGATCGTTTCCGTAAAAAGATATCCCTCTGGGGGGGCTGAGCTCTTCGATGTCCTATTGGAGAATGGCAAAGTCGTTCGATGGTATCCCACAGGAGGCTCCCCTCGTGAGGGGGTCGATCATGTCATAGACCTGGAAGAGCGTTGGCTCGCCCCTGCCTTTATCGATAGCCATTTGCACCTGCTCTATACGGAGCAACATTCAAAGCAGATCGATTTGTCAGGCTTGAATCTGGATGGAGTTTTTCGAGCGTTGCAGGAGAATCGACCTTCTTCTGGACCTCTGGTGGGCCATGGTTGGCGAGATCCTGTCCCCGATTTGATGTTTCCCAATCCTGCTCAGTACCTGGATGATTTGTTTCCTCATCAGGAAGTGCTGTTATGGAATGCAGACTTTCACCGGGTGTTGGTGAACTCTCCTATTCTGGTAAAGCTCCAAAAGGGAGCTGACCATTCAGGGATATTGGTTGAAGAAGAAGCTGAAGCGGCATGGAACTTGGTCAAATCTTCTCCAGAATCCGACGTTCCAGGTGCATGTCGACGATTGATCAGGCATGGGATTACGGCAGCGACAACATTCGATCGTGGTGAGTCGATCGAAGCATTTGTGAAAAATAGACCGGGTCAGTTTGGCGTCACTGTTCGTCATGGTCTTCCAGAAGAAGAATTTCTCGCAGGCTCGTCAGTTGCCGATTTCCCCATAGGAAATCCTGGTGATGACTTTGCAGTTCGTTGGGTGAAGATATTTGTCGATGGAACTCTGGGTTCTCGAACTGCATGGCTGAAGAGTGATTATTCAGATGATCCCGGAAATCGTGGTGTAAAGAGACGATTTGGAGATTCGCTCGCTGCGACTGCTCGCGAAGCTGGTGCGAGAGGTTGGGGGCTCGCATTGCATGCCATCGGGGATGACGCTGTACGAGAAGCAATTCGCGCAATAAGAATCGCTCAATCATCGAGATCTTCCAATGTTTTGATTAAAGACCGTATCGAGCATCTGCAGTTATTGGATCCTGCCGATATGGAAGATCTTTTGAAGAGCGAAGCAGTCGCATCGCTTCAACCCTGCCATCTCTTTGAAGATCGAAATATTCTTCGAAGTCGTTGGGGCTCACGAGCTGATCACGCAATACCATTTCGTGAACTCTTGGATCATGGAGTTCCTGTGATCAGTGGAACAGATGCTCCGATTGAGGTTCTCGATCCTTGGGCTGATCTTCGTGTTGCCTGCGATCGAAAAGATCGCCATGGATTGGGTTCCGCCGAGGGAGAGCATCAGGTGGTTTCATTCCAGGAGGCTTTTTATTCAAAAACTGCAGGAGCTGCTGAGGCCAATTATCTTGCAAATGGATACGGAACTCTTGACCCAGGATCGCAAGCTGATTTCCAGGTGCTTGAGTCTCACCCTGAAAAAATTTCCAGTATGAGTAACGCAGGGCTTGTTCAGGTTTATTCGCAGGGAGATTGGCGGCTCACAGGGGAAGGCGCACTGGGTCTATGACAGCACGCAGAGTGGATTTACATGTGGATACTCTTTCCTTACTGGCTGAACGTGGGGGTGGCTTGGCTCCACAACGTGAAGATTTTCATGTGGATGCTGAGCGCTGTGCGGTCGGGAGAATCTCCCTTTTAGGAACGGCAATCTTTACGATCGATGGACATGATCAACCGTGGGAGCATTGTTTAAGTCTATTGGATGCGAGAGATCGTCTTCATGCCGATCCTGAGGAACCCTTCCGAGTGGTGGCTCACCCTGATGACCTGGAGAGTCTGCCAGCAGGAACTTCAGGTATGTTGACCACGATTGAAAATGGGATCGCCCTTGAGGGGGATGTCTCAAGATTGGAATCTCTTCATGAAAGAGGGGTTCGAATCTTTGGCCTGGTATGGAATGGTGCCAATGAATTAGCACAGGGTTGCCATGAGGATTCAGGCGAGGGTCTGACTTCACTTGGCAAAGAAGTGGTTCGAGAAGCGATATCTTTGGGCTGGGCAATCGATATCTCCCATTTGAATCCACAAGGGGTTCGTGACCTCTGTGATATGGGTGCGGTTGTGATAGCGACGCATTCAAACGCGCGTAAAATTCATGACCACGTGAGGAATATCGACGACGATATTCTGAAAATCTTGGCCCACTGCCAATCAGTCGTTGGCATTAATGCTTTTCCGCCGTTTTTGGGATCTGAAGCTTCCATGATGACATTTGAGCAGCATGTCTCTCATGTTGAATCGCTTCTTGGTGCGGACAGAGTTTGCCTGGGAACTGATCTTGATGGTATTCCAGAAACGATGTCTGGCTTCCGTGACTACCGAGACATGGATCAATTATGGGAGAAGATATCCAAATCAGATCCTGATCGAGCGGATGGAGTTCTCGGTGAAAACTTCATCCGATTCTGGAAAACTTGGGCCCGCTAGCGATTGATCAGGCATTGCCCAGATTGCGACCATCCGCTTCATCTCTATTTTGGTCGAGTCGTTGGTGGATCTCTTCGTGAAATCTGAGGTAATCGGAGTCCTCCATCGATACCCAACGTTTTCGTTGGATTCTGAGAAGAATGGAGTCGGGGCTATAGCGTGCACTGGTGACATGTATTCCGTTTTGGGTGAAGACATGGACTCTTCCGCTGGGTCCGCGAACGATGACCGTGGATTCACGCTGGTCAAAGAACACATCTTTTCGTTTTGATGCGAGCACGTCTGCGATGGCTGCTGATGTGGGTCGATTGGGATCGTTAGATCTTTCTTGGGCATGCTGGGTTTTACGATCTTGGCGTCGATTGAATGTTCCCAAAATGGACTGTGCTTCCGATAGCATTTTGAAAACTTTCTGACGACATTCCTTCATAGGCATTCTTTTGCCTTCACGAGCCCGATGTTCAATTTCTTCCTGGACTCCAACCAGCATCGTCCGAAGTACAGAGATCCAACGTGCCAATGGAGAAGTGTCCTCTTGACCCAGAAGTGTCGCCAAGTGAAACGGTTTTGGTGGAGTAGCGATAAAGTTCCAGCGGTATTTGGGAGTCCCCTTTGCCGTTCTTGTTTCCAGAATCAGTGCGGTTAATGCCAGATGGTCCATCTCATGATTTGGAAGTTGTAGGGGGAAGCCTCCGACAATCAGGCCTGCCAGCGGATGTGCGAACGTTGTCCCCTCCAGATATTGCGGCAAGACTTCTGCCAAAAGGTCTGTGCCGTCTACGAGGAGAGCCAGCGGGCTGATCGTGTCGCCGTGTATGTGATCTAACAGTTCAGGGGCTTCTGCCAAAAGATGGTTGGTTAAGTTTTTCCATAAGGGTAATCCAGTGGCAGACCAACCTGAGAGGACCGTATGCCCGTCTATCGGAACGGAATGTTCGCAGTCTGGTTGCTGGCACCAATAGCAATGAACATGTCCTGATCGATGGCCATGAACTTCAATTTCACCCTCAGTACGCAGGGCTTCGATTTGTTGAACGAGATTTTGGGCAAACTTTTGTGAAAGGTGGGGGTCATCCGTTTTGAGTTGTACGGGTACATGAAGATTGAGTTCGACCACATCAGGTAAACCTGAAATCGCTTCGCTTCCATCCCGATCCAGGAGAGATTTGACCAAGCCTTGCAAGCGTCGATGAATTGATTCCGCGGCTCTGGATCGCGTTTTGCCTTTGGCTGGATTGTTGCGTTTGGGCTTTGGCATTTTGTTGCTCCCCCAGATCTTTATCGTAGGCGTTCTGATTTGATGGGCAAGCTTGTCTTTTGTGTTAAGAGGCTCTAGATTTCAGTGAATGATCTAGTGGGAGTTACCAATGTTGCCATCGCTTCGGATTCAGTACCTTAAGGACCTTTTTTGGAGGGGCAGAACTAAAGCTCTTCTGTTGGTCCTGGTGTTCTGTTTCTTCTCTTTTTCTTCTGCTGGTTGGGCTCTGGTCGCAACCGAAGAGAGTGTAGAAGCGGACCAGATACGAAAGTCCCTTCTGGACATCGCTACAAAATTGAAACTTAAAAAATCTGAGGTTTCCTTCGCATTGGATGTTCCAGGTGTCGGGTTGGTTTCGCATCGATCCAATGAGTTGATGATCCCGGCATCCACGATGAAGGTTGTCGTTGCAGCTGCCGCTCTGGATTTATTGGGGCCTGATTTTTCTCTAATGACTGATCTTGTTGCAGATGGCGCAGTCGAAGACGGAGTCCTTCAGGGGAATTTGAGAATCGTCGGCAGGGGAGATCCAGCTATCGTGGGTCGAGAGGATACTGAAGATGTCCTTTGGGAACTTCGTCCATGGATCGGGCTGATCAAAGATCAGGGCATCTCATCGATTGCTGGCAAGATTCTTGCGGATGTTCGCTACTTCTCCGGGCCTGGGTTTCACACGGATTGGCCTTCTGGTTCTGCTCAGCAATGGTACTACGCACCTTCTGGTGCTTTGAATCTGAATGATAACTGTCTCGACCTGATCGTTGGGCCGGTCAGTGGAGATCGGGTCCAGTTGGAGATGAGGCCTTTCCAACCTCTTGCAAGCATCGTCAATCGCCTAAAACCAGTGAGCGATTCGAAGAAGCATCTGATCCGAATGGATCGTAAAGGGATGAGTTGGGAGGTGGTCGTCTCGGGATCGTTTCTTGCGAAATCTGGACCTCAGAAGTTTCATGTTTCTGTTCCTGATCCGGCATCTAATTTTATAGGCGCATTCAGTCAGATTCTCAGTGAGTCGGGGTTGACGATTACAGGCGGCGAATATTCTGACAGCGTTGAATCGCGGGTTCTGGCAAGAATCTCTCACACCCTGAAATCCCGATTGCCCGTTCTTCTGAAAAACAGCCAGAATCTTTACGCTGATTCCATTTTTCGAATCATTGGAAAAGAGAAGGGTCACAAGGGTGATTTTTTGACGGCTGGAAAAGTCATCCGGGAGTGGTCTGGAGATCGATTCCCGAATTCACAACCACTGGTTTTCCGGGATGGTTCTGGTCTCTCCCGAAAAAATCGCCTCACCACTGCTTTTTTGCAACAGTTGATGAAATGGTCATTGGAGTGTGATTGGGGAGATCAGCTCTTCACCAGCCTGGCGGTCAGCGGGGTCGATGGAACATTAAAGAAAAGGCTGAAGTCGAATTCTGTCCGCGGGAAAATTCTGGCGAAAACGGGAACCCTGACTGGAGTCTCAAGTTTGACCGGATTGCTGCAAGGTGAGGGGTCAGGGGAGATGATGACCTTTGCGTTCATCTGCAATCGGAAGCAGGGGTCTGCCTCTGTTGCGAGGCAGTGGCAAGACCGCGCTCTGGAACTCCTCTCGAAGAGATTTTCAGGGAACTAAGCCGCCTCCGGATTCGTATATCAGGACGTGAGGGTCCAGATACGGCACCCCCCTGTAAAATGTTCTTTACAGAAGGGGATCATCGGTGAGGATGATGAGATCCCAAAGCCCTGTTTTGAGTGTGAGGAAATCCGTTGGAAATCCCTGATCGTGGCAAGAAGAATACCTCTTCACGCCCCGAAAGCCCTGTGAATAAGCTGTTTATTCAGGATTCTTCAGGGGATCGAGAGGTCCCCTTGGCGGGTTCTCGGATCTCTATCGGTCGATCCAAGGAAAATGAGATCGAAATTTCCGATATCAGCGCCTCCCGTCAACACTGTCGACTGGAGTGTGTGCAGGGACGTTGGCATCTGGAGGACCTGCGCAGCCGAAATGGAACGATGGTCAACGGCATCCTGATCAGGCGTCAGCCGTTGGTTTCAGGTGATCGAATCGAGATCGGAAAAACACGGATCTTCTTTGATCAGGTTCCAGCAGAGTTGTCCAGGGTCGATTCCCATGAGGATACTCTCACCCTTAATACCGAGTATTTCCTGGAGCCTGATGCTGAAGACTCTTCTTCGGATGAAGTTCGGATCCACGAAGAGCGAGAGGTCTTCATTCGCCTTTTGGAACTATCTCGGGATCTTTGCTCGATACTTGTCACAGAAGAGTTGTACGAAGTGATCCTGCAGAATGTCATCGAGATCTCTGGTGCTGAACGAGGATTTCTCATCACTGTGGAAGATGACGAGTTGCTGGTCGCAGCATCGCGAAACATCGATCGAGATGTCATCCGGAAATCCCACATTCAAGTCAGTCAATCGATTACTCGACGCGTGCTCGATTCAGGTGAGCCAGTGTTGACGGGGGACGCACGTCAAGATGAGCGCTTTTCATCATCCGCTTCGATTGCGAATCTGCGATTAGAATCGGTCATGTGTGTGCCCCTGCGTATTCGTGGCAAGGTCCACGGAGCGATCTACATCGATAATCGTTTTGAAAAGAACACTTTTCACCCCGGAACGTTGAGATTCGTGAGTTTTCTTGCAGATCAGGCTTCCATCTTTATCGAAAACGCCCGTCTCTTTGAAGAGCTGAGAGGTCGACAACTGTCCCATCAGGCCGCTCGACAGCAGGTCGAGGAGCTCAACAGGGAGCTTCAGGAATTGCTCCTGGCTCGGGACGTTGAGCCTGAGCAGGCTCGGGAGTTGATGAAAAAAGGTGCCCGTCCAGATTTCAGGCATTCTTATGACCGAATCGTGACCCGATCCGCAGTGATGATGTCAGTGTTTGAGTTGCTGGATCGTGTGATTCATACGGATATGCCAGTGTTGATCTTGGGGGAGAGCGGCACCGGAAAAGAGCTGATCGCGCAAGCCGTGCATCAGGGTTCCGATAGGGCCTCTTCGCCATTTGTTTCGCAGAATTGCGCTGCGATTCCTGCGAACCTTTTGGAAAGTGAATTTTTCGGACACGTCAAAGGAGCCTTTACGGGAGCACACCGGGACAAGAAAGGTCTCTTTGAGCTGGCCGATGGAGGAACTCTTTTCCTCGACGAGATCGGCGACATGAGTCCTGATCTTCAGGCCAAACTATTAAGGGTTCTTGAGGATGGAGAAATCCGACCGGTGGGCTCAAGGGATGTGGTCAAGGTAGACGTGAGGATTGTTTCCGCGACGAATCAAAACATTGAAGAGCAGGTCCGATCCGGCGGATTCAGGGAAGACCTGTACTACCGGTTGAATGTTTTGACCGTCAAATTGCCTCCATTAAGGGAGCGAAGAGAAGATATTCCGCTGTTGGTGGATTTCTTTATTGATCGTGCTTGCTCCAGATTAGGCAGAGAGAGGCCGGTGCTTGATCCGAGAACTCTCTACGCTCTCTACCACAGTCCTTGGCCCGGCAATGTGCGACAACTTGAGAATGAAGTTGACCGCCTCGTGGCGCTCTCGACTGAGGTGATCCTTCCCGAGATTATTTCAACATCTGTTCTGTCACAGAAACCGGGAGAACAGCGTGAGCCGCTTCGTGGAACTCTTCGCGAATTGGTGTCTGAAGCGACAGAGAGTCTTGAGCGGCAGGTGATCTCTGCGACTCTAGAACAAAATGAGTGGAACAAAAGCCAGACAGCAAGATTGCTGGGTGTTTCTCGTCCCACTTTAGATCAAAAAATAGAACGCTACCGAATTGTGCGTGTTGAAGAGAAGGGCGAAGAATCATGAGCTCCCAGGGGAACCTGAAATTGAGGTTCGGAAATTCTGATGGTGATCAGTCGGTCCCGTTGGTTGACAAGCTGTTAATCGGTCGGCATCCCGGTTGCCAAATTGTTCTCGCAGAGAGCAGTGTTTCCAGTAAACACGCAGCGGTGATTGCCAAGGGCGACCGCTGGTTCATTGCCGATCTGGATTCGAGTAACGGGATCGTTTCCGATGGTCAAAAAGTGAAGCAACTTCAATTGAAAGATGGCGTTCAATTTCGAATCGGGGCGACAGCATTTACCGTTACCGGTGCGACCAGTGCTTCCTCGAAGAAAGCCGCCTCCGGGGCTGCGCCAAAGGTGACTTCTTCTTCAGCGGGTGGAGATTTGGTCATCCGTCGAAGCAGTGGCGACCAAGTTGCTACAGGGAGCTCTGTAGCCCTGCAAACGTTGGTCTTCATAGGGATTCTCGGAATCCTGTTTTATTCCAGTTTTGATCTTCTCAACAATTTGGCATCCGATCCCAATGCCATGGAGATTCAGGGAGATATTTTGGTCGGCTTCGGGGCATTTGAAGTACCGGAGTCTGCTTCGAAGTTCATCCCCCTTGGGAAGGACGTCGAAGCGAACCTTCAGTCAGGAGATGCAGCTCCTCAGGGAGGATCATGGTTGGAAGCTCTTGGGGAGCCAGGGGCTGATGGTTCCCTGCGAATGCTTTGGGAAGATCAGTTTCTTGTTGAGGCGGG
>NZJA01000060.1 GCA_002691835.1 Planctomycetota bacterium | reverse complement strand
TGCGGGTCGCCGCTAAAACCTTGCGGATTCCCGGACCATCCGTCGCAACCGGCTTTTCCATGAAGACATGCTTGCCGGCATCAATCGCAGCCTCGAAGTGGATGGGCCGGAATCCTGGAGGAGTCGCAAGGATGACCAAATCGACATCACACTCCAGTACCTTTTTGTAGCCATCGAAACCCACAAAAGAACGCTCGTCGGGAACATCAAAACTTTCTCCCAGAGCCATCAGGTGACTACGGCTAGATTCCAAACGATCACGAAAGAGATCCGCCATAGCGACAATCTTCACTCCGTCTGCGGCTTTCACGCAATTGTCAGCCGCTCCAGATCCACGCCCGCCACAACCGATCAGTCCAACCCGAATTTCATCCGATCCAGAAACAGGTCCCAGTCCTCCCATGAGCTGGGGAGATAGCCCAGTCAATGCTGCTGTCGCTACTGCACCCTTCAGAAAATCTCTCCGATGAGTTCCCATTGATCCTGAATCCATTCCGCCTCCTAATTTTTTCTCAAACAACACCCAGCCATGAAAGCATTACGAATCGGTCGATTCCGATTTCGCAGAGCCAAACCAGGTATCCCACAGGATCCCACCAAGAAGAAGAGCTTGTACTCCACTGTAGGCGGCACCCGAAACCATGATCAAAGTCACAAAAGCAGGACTGTAGCGAGCCAGCCACCACCCACTAATATCGCCAAGCAAACCAAGTCCCATCAAAGCGCACAGAAAACTCACACTTCGAGTTGACCATGCTGTGAGCAATGCAAGTAAGAGCACAACGATCCCTTGAATCGACATGCTCAAGGCGTGTGCATGGGTTGAAGCCGCCAGTATCTCGTCAGGCGTTTTTTCCACTTTACGGGAAACCACCAGTTTCTGAATATCGTCAAAGTACTCAAGCGCTGGAATTCCCTGAGACTCTGCCTGATCACGGGTATGACAGGAGAGGCAGTATTCATCGAGAATATCTGCTGGAACTTCCGGCCAGTCCTCGCTGTCATATTTCATCAGAACGCGATCTCCATTGAGCCAATTCAACAGAATCGTTTTCTGTGCTTCTGGCAAAGTCTCCGGATGCCCCTTCTCTAAAGCGACCTTAAGAGGGGCTGGACTATCGAGTCCGTGATATGCGCTGACCACATCGTCGATGGAAAATTCAGGTTTTGCATCGCGATCCGAGTAGTGGTTTTTCATGTGCTGAAAACTGGCGAACAATCCTCCAAGGAGAACGAGACAAAGCCCTGTTAATCCCAGGCGTACCCCCAGTGGTAACCCGTGAAGGCCCTCTCCGATTCCGATCTTCAAATCAGGCCTCCTTCAGATCTTCGGCAGAAATTTCGACAGTCCCGCCTTCGACAACTGCTCTGTGAGCTGCGATTCCAACCATCGTTGCCCTGAAGCCCTCGCCAGCGCCCGTCTTCGGAAATTTCCCTTCCTGACAACTGGTCAGGAAATCAGAGACTCCGTAGTAAAGAGAGTCATGGGGTAAACCCACTCCGTCTTTCAATTTGTTCTGGCTTGCCAATTTCGTGGCATCGGCAATAAGTGTGATTCCTTCATCATTAAAGAATCTTTGACGATTGGCGTAAACTTCCCAACCTTGAGTCGCCGCATCCGCTTCCTTGAACATCCAGCCATGAGACCAAGCCAAACGGAAAGCCGAATTCACACCGTGGAGAACTTCGTATTTGCCTCCATAGGAATTTCCCAGAGTCGCCTGATATTCAAGACACTCTCCCGCATCAAATTCCAAGACCAGATTGACCGTGTCAGCGACTTTGCGACCGTCCTCCCAAACCCGAACAGCACCGCGTCCATGGACACGAACCGGGTACTTGCCGGTAAACCAATGAAAGACATCAAACTGATGAGTTCCCAACTCTCCCGGAAGGCCGATGGAAAGCGCTTCATTCAGTCGCCAATCAAGGCGGGCCTGCCGCTCAGCTGTCGATGCCGCTTGACGCCAACTATCCTTACGGGAGTTCTGAGCTCTCATCGAGACGAGCTTCAGGAATGCCTCCGTACGATAGAAAGACCGAGCCAATGAATAGACGGGGTTTGAACGTGCGAGGAGCCCTGACTGAAAGACTTTTGAACTATTGCGGCCAGCCAGAGCAATCGCCTTGGCATCCTCTGCATTGTGAGCCAGAGGGGCTTCACAATAGACATGTTTCCCCGCGGCGATGGCAGCCTCTACCACTCCTCGGTGCAGATGGGTTGGAGTGGCCACGAAGACCGCTTCCATCCCCTTTTCGGTCGCGAGCATCTCATCCGCATCAGCGTAGGTCTTCGCTTCCTTGACGCGTCGACTGCCACTGCGAAGTCTGGGAGCATCGTTGTCACAGATGGCCACGATTTTTGCGCCGATCTTCTGCAACTCGGCTGCAATGGCTCGCCCCTGCCGGCCGGTCCCGATGATGCCCACCGGATACCCTTCTTCGATGGTGCGTGCCAATCCTTCCAAACCCGGAAGCAAGGCGACACCCGCCAATGCACCGGCACTTTGAATCATGAATTCCCTGCGATCAGTTGCCATTTTTCCTCCAGCGGAGTTCGTTGCCCCGCAAAGCAGATCTCGTCGGTCAAAACTTTATGCTGATTCCACATCCCGCGAAGATACGCCCAATACCTGAAGAGCGATCTCCTCCTCAGGGCTCATCTTCATCCCGGCTTCCCCTGCTTCGGGGATTTCAAAGAATCCCCAATCATCCCCCTCTGCTCCCGCGACCTTCAGTCGAACGGAACGGTCACGGGAAACCAACAGAGCCGTTGCCCACGCATCCACTTCTGCACAGCGGATTCCGCGAACCCAACAACCCCAGGCCATGTCCTCGATCCATTCGCCACTGACCGGATCGACCAGATGATCCCCCCGGTAGTTGCCCTGACCACTGCTGACAGCGAGGCTCTGTCCGTCCTCCAGTGAAACCACTTCTCCATGAGGCAATTGAACGCGCCAACCATTCAGGCCGGGAGCACTTCCCAGGACCGCCACACTGCTCGATCCCCCATGCAGGAAAGCGTTCTCCACCCCCGCTTCACAAAGTGCATCGCGTGCAAGATCCAGAGCGAAGCCTTTAGCGATCGCACCAAAATCCCAACGCACATCAGGGTCGAAAATTTGAACGTGGGGAGGCTGGCTATGGATTTTAAAGAGAGACTCAGGGAGCGACTTCACATCCGGATTCCCGGTGCTGTCTTTTCCCGAGGATCTGCGGGGATCGCGGGAAGCCAGAACATCACCGACAGTGGCTGAAAACGCGCCATCCGTCTCCCGTTGCAACTGCTCACAAAGAGCCAGAAGTTCCAGAGTCAGTCCATCCACCGGGACCTCTGGTCGAGATGCATCATGAAGACGCGACACCACACTGTCCCCACTGAAAGGATTCCACAACTGATGACAGTGCTCGATCTCTGCCAGTGCAGACTCAATGGCCGCACGAGCGTGGGACGCAGACGCCCCCGCAGCGATGATTTCAAATCGGGTTCCCATCGCCGCGAGGGCGCCTCGCTCCAACACCGTCACCCCCTAGCTGATGGAAGAAGCGGTCATCGTGGCCGGATCGAACTCGTAGGCTTTTCCTTCCCACATCGAGCGGGAAGCGAGATCGACGATCACCATCACCTTCGTTCCCAATTCAACATTGGAATCGGGCTGACGACGGGTACGGATGCAATCGAGCCAATTCTTGCGCAAAGCATCCTGATCATTACCAATGTTTTCGCAGACCACTTCTTCAGGATCGATGTCATCGGCAAAGATTCTCTGGGGAACCATTTTACAATTTCCACCATTCAGGTAGACCGTTCCCATGTGTCCGCGGACCATCGTCTCCAGTCCATTCTCATTACAGGTCGAGCCAGCGACGATCAGCGTATGTCCATTTTCAAACTGAATCTGCAAGTTGACTTGATCATGGTTCTCCATGTCCTTGTCGACATAGTGCCCACCTGTGGCAACGACTCTTGTCGGCCAACCTTGATCAAGCGCCATGACCAAAGGCGTCACTTCATGAACCAGCAAATCGCCGATGATTCCAGTCGAAGCATCCCGATAACGACGCCAGCGAGCATAAAACGCAGGATCCCATTCCCTTGGCCCCAATGGACCGCACCAAAGATCCCAGTCGAGAGTTTCTCCGGGCTGAACCTTTGGATCGATCCCGTAGTAGAGCCATTCTCCATTTTTAGAATTTCTACAGTATGAAGTCTGGCTGAATGTCACCTTGCCAATACCTCCACGAGCCATCAAATCCTGGGCGGCCTTGTACTTGGGAAGCATGATTTTCTGAGTCCCCACCTGAATCAAAACGTCGGGGTTTTTCAGAACAACTTCCCGAAGACGAAGAGCATCCGGGAGATTGAGAGTCATCGGTTTTTCAAGGTAGACATCTTTTCCTGAAAGAAGGCAATCTTCTGCCATCTTTCCATGCCAGTGCTCAGGAGAAGCGATGACGACCCCGTGAATGTCGGATCTTTCCAGCATCTCCCGGTAATCGGTATAAACGGAAACAGTGCCACCTTGACTGGCATTCACCTTATCCTCAGCGACCTTTCGGCGAACCAGATTGACATCACAGACTGCGACAATCTGAACCTTTTCCTCACCCTTCTTCGCGAAGCGCATGAAGGAATCAATGTGCCCTCCACCCATTCCACCAGTTCCAAGAATGGCGATATTCACAAGCCCATCGTCGCCCACAGGAGTGCGGCTTTTGGCAGACCCGATCGATCCAGGAATAGCCTCGATACGCTCGGCTCCGGGAACAGCACACCCCGTCACCGCCAATGCGCCGGCTGCAAGAGCTGCGCCCTTAAGAAAGTCCCTGCGGCCATTTTGTGGTACCGCTTCATTATTTTGATGATTCATTAAAGGTCCTCTCTGCTTTCAATTTCAGGATTTCTTCACTTCGTCTTCTTGCCACCAACGATCGCGCTCTCTTTCGAGAAGTCGCTTGGTCGCAAGAATGCCCTCAACCTCGTCACCAGCACCCTCAAACTCAATCCCGACATATCCCCGATAACCGGCATCACGTACGAGCCTCATCATTCGGTGATAATCAGTATGGATTTCATTTCCGTTTTCATCAAACTCATGGCTTTTTGCACTGACAGCTTTAGCAAAAGGCATCAGTTCCTCAATCCCTCGATAACGGTCATACATTTCCCCATTACCCAGGTTGAAATTTCCAAAATCAGGGAGGGTTCCACAACGGGGGTGGTTCACCATCTTCATGACCCCAGCGAGCCATGCACCATTCGAGGAGAGACCGCCGTGATTCTCAACGATCACATTCAGCCCCTGCGAATCACCATACTCTGTCAATCGAGCCAGACCATCGGCAGCGAGACGCATCTGTTCGTCATAGCTTCCGGAACTGGCCGCATTCACTCGAATCGAATGACATCCCAGAAAACGGGCGGCATCGATCCACCGATGGTGATTCTCGATGGCTCGGCTGCGGGCCGCATCGTCAGGGTCGCCCAATCGTCCTTCGCCATCACACATGATGAGGAGACTTTTGACTCCGTGGTCTTCACACCTCTGGCGAAGATCCTTGAGGTAGGCATCGTCTCTGGCCTTGTCCTTGAAGAAACTGTTGACGTACTCCACCGCATCGAGATCAAACGTTTCCCGAGTCATCTTGGGAAAGTCGAGATTGGTCATCTCTCCTTTTTGAAGGAGTCGGTGCAAGGACCACTCTGCCAGAGAGATTTCGTACAGCTCCTTGGGGGGATGAGGACCTGGGATCAACTGATAGCCTCCCACTCTCAATCCACCGCAACCGGCCAAACTTGCGGCCAAGCCCGCACCGGTCATCGCCAAAAATTGCCTTCGATCCAGAGGAGATCGCGAACGACTCATGCTGCAGCCTCCCCATTCGCAGGACTCTTTCCAGCAGTACCGTTGGGGTAACAGACCAGCAAGACTCCGATACAGATCAAACTCGCCCACATCGGAATTGAGAAGAGTCGCTCATAAGGCAAATGCCAAGCAGTGCCTTCGGTGATCACGGTACTGTCGTTGGCCCACTCAGAAACTCTGGTGGCGATCTTGCTGCCCACGATGATGCCGATTCCGACGATCACCAGATTAAAGAGACTCTGTGCGCTCGCCCGGATATCCACCCGACATTCCTCATCGACAATCATGAAGGCGACAAAGATGAAGCAGCCAAAACAGAATCCATGGAGAGCGACTCCGACGAGAACCAGCCCCATGGCAGACTCACCGAGCCAACCGGGTGCGTAGGCAAAGATGGCCATCCTCAAGGCGTAGGCGATCAATCCCATCAGCAACAGCTGTTTTCTCGAAAACTTGCCTGCCAGCAGTGGAATCATGGCCAAAACCAAAATCTCACTCATCTGCCCGACCGTCATCAGGCCACCTCCACCGACGCCCACCAGCTGGTTGATGGATGTGGCCAGATTAGAGTTGCTCAATTGTTCCTGAAGCGTGCCCAGGAAACCAGAGGTGTGGACGAAGTAGAATTGGTGGATACAGGAGATCGGGACCGCCAAAGCGAACAATGTCAAAAGAGGCTGGCGCCGGACCTCACCCAATGCAGCAAAGGTCGCATTGTCGTCCGTCTTGCCTCCGGGAGGTGTGGCCGGAAGAAAGAAACAAAAGACTCCCATCGCAGCACCGATCCATGCCGAAAGTCGGAATGCGTCCGCATAGCCGGCATAGACTTCCGGATTACTCGCATTGTCAAATTCCCCGCCGGCATAACTTCTGAGGAGGTGCTGGCCAATCATGATTCCCACAAAGATCCAGCCCACCGTACCCCAGACGCGAACACGACCAAAATCACGATCCCGATCGGGCAAGTGATGGAAACTCAGGGAATTGGTCAGTGAAAGGGTCGGAGAGTAAATCAGACTGTAGATCAGGCTGTAGATCAGGAACTGATTAACTGCGCCATCTCCCGGTTGGATGGAGGCGAGTTGCCAGACCACCGCCGCCCCCGCCAGATGACTGAGGCCTAGAAACCGTTCCGTACGAAAGAAACGGTCGGCGATTTGACCGGCGACAAAGGGGGCCAGAATCGCCCCCACCGCTCCGACGGCAAACATGTTGCCGATGTCGGCGTCCGCAAACTTCATGTGATTCTTCAGATACGGGTACAACAGGGGCAACCAGGCTCCCCAAATGGCATACTGGAGAAACATCATCAGCGACAATTTCAGATTCAGTTCTTTGGAGAGTGCTTGGGACACGGGTAACCTTCCTGCCACAGCAATGGGTCAACGAGGATTTGATCTACGAGTTGCCCGACAACGACGTTGCAGAAGCGCGGAAATGCAAGAGTGAGAGGAGCCGCGGCAAGGTGAAGACCTCCGCCGATCGATGACCTCGCTGTTCAAAGCGCTTTCGCATGGGCTTCTTTTTAAGTTGCCAACAGGAGGAAGATCGTAAGGTCTGCCATGCTTGGAGGCTATGACTGACCCACCCCAACAGGAAAGGCCGGGATGCCCTCCCAAACCCTGCGAATCAGCCCCTGGTTCCTGATCTTTGTGATTGTCCTGCTTCAGGGCTGCCACTCCCCTCTGCCCCGTGCTGAAGCCCTCTTTGATGGCAAGAGCCTGGCTGGTTGGCAGGGATTTCACTCAAACCCCTATCAACTGAAGAGTCTGGACCCGCAGGAGCGCAAAAATCGCCAAGAAAAGGCAGACGAGACGATGCGACGCCATTGGAGCGTCGTCGACGGAATCCTCTGCTTCGATGGCAAAGGTCAAAATTTGGTGAGCATCCATGAGTTTGGAGATTTCGAGTTGAGCCTCGAATGGATGATCACCCCTGGCGGAGATAGCGGGATTTATCTGAGAGGTTGCCCTCAAGTACAGATTTGGGACTCCAGCCTCAACCCGGCAGGATCTGGAGGTCTCTACAACAATCAAAATGGAGGGGCACAGCCTCTGGAAGCGGCCGATGCCCCCCCAGGACAATGGAATCATTTCAAAATCACACTTGAGAATGACCGGGTCACGGTCTATTTAAATGACAGGTTAGTTGTAAATGACATTCCTCTCGAAAATTATTGGCGACGATCAGAGCCTATTCCTTCACATGGCCCGATTGAATTACAGAGCCACGGCACTCCTCTAAAGTTCAGAAACCTAATGATCACTAGACTTAGAGCAATGGGACTTGAAGATCGATGATTCCCGAGTAATTCAGCAAGTAGTACTTGAAACTTATTGTAAATAGCTGGACACTTTTAACAGACGGCAACACAAAGCCCGTCTGTATATTTGTACTCTTCGGCCTGCTTATTGCTGATTACTCCTTGGGAGGACACCGATCCATGTCACGCTACACCCCCTTCGCCATAACCTTGACGGTATTATTGGCATTTTCCCCTCAAATCGCCAATGCCCAATCGATGTCTGCGAGCTCTGCTTCCGGCCCTGCCGGATCCACAGTCAGCGCTGATTTCACCTTGGATGCAGGAGCAGGCGACATACAGGGCTGGTCCCTCGGTGTTTGTCACCCCTCAGAAATTTCGGCCGATTCGGTCTCCGATGGTGGTGGAGCTTCGAACAGCACATCCACGGTCAAGAATGGAAGCTCAGCTGACTTTGTCGAAGTCAGCACCTACCCGGAGGGCTGGACCCAAGGAGTCGTGATCTGCTTCACCGGTTGCGCAACCCTTGCCGCAGGGACCACTGATTTCCTCATGGCCTCTGTCAGTTACTCGATCGCTGGCACTGCCACACCCGGAGATTATGCCCTCGATTTTTGTCCGACTTTAGGATCGCCCCCGGTCACCACAGTCGTGGTTGTCGGAGGTTCTTCCAACACCCCCACCACGAACAGTGGTGCCATCACAGTGGTCGATATCCCCGATCCAGAATTTTCTTACACCGCCAGTGATCAAACCGTGAATTACTCTCCGGCTGATGGGAATGCTTCCTTTAACGTCGATGTGACCATCACGGAGATCGACAACAGTGGCTTTGGAACACCCTTCCCCAATGAAACACAAGGTTTCTCCATGGGTCTGGCTCACGATTCCAGTTTACTCGAAGCCACCTCTGTCAGTTTCACTGGATCGGTCGCCGCACTCGATGGAGGTAATGGTCCTGGATTTGCCGAAACCAGTATCTACGCAGACGGCTGGACTGCCGGAGTCGTGTACTCCTTTATCGGTTCAGAGACCATCACCTTTAGCTCTTCGGGAGAAGTCGCCATCGAAGCAGCCTATTCCACTGTTGGAGGGGCACTCGCAGGAAACGAGACAGGAACCTCGACCGATCTCACATGGTCAAGTGGACTGGGAAGTCCTCCGGTGACCAACGTCATGGTCGTCGCTGGAAACTCTCTCGCTTCGATCCTTCAAGACGGAACCGTGACACTTCAAGCCGTATCGGTAACCCCATTCATTCGCAGCGACGCCAATGCCGATGGCCGTAATGACGTCGCCGATGCCATCTGGATGCTCTCCGATCTGTTCCTCGGTGGTCCCACTTACAACTGCCTTGGAGGTAACGACGCCAACAATGATGGTTTCTATGACACTGCAGATCCGGTTTTTGTGATCAGCTACCAGTTCCTGGATGGATCAGCTCCTTCTGCTCCATTCCCCGACTGTGGTATCGCTGCAGATCAGGAACCCACGGATTGCTTGGAGCATCCATACTGTAACTAGTTCATGACTTTGTGAAAAAAGAGCGGGGCAATCCGAATATTCGGATTGCCCCGCTCTTCAATTCAATCTTTTCCGAATTCAGACGGTGATTACCGACTTCTCTCCAGTTTGAAGACTTTCAGATTCTGCAGTAATCCAACGAGCGACCTCGGCGGCTTCAGCAAGAACTGGTGCGGGAAGATTCGATTCCCCTCGAACAGTGGCCAGGAAGTGCTCGATCTCAAGCTGGTAACCGCTGACATCCGAGAGTGGAATCTCCTCTACCGAATCTCCCTGGTAAAGGAGGAGTTCACGCCCCTCACGACCCAAATCATAGTCGGCGACACCTTCGCTAAAGCTCACCCGATAGCGCATCTGAAATGGATAACTCGCGGCCGGATACCATGCGCCTTCTGCAGTTACAGCCTGAGGCCCATCGGGATATTCGAAGGCTGAAACCATCTGTTGGCGATGGCCGGTGGTATACACAGAGGCCGGTTTGCCAAATGTCGAGAGAATAAAATCGACATCATGGATATGAAGATCCGTTAAGGCTCCTCCCGATCTTGAATCATCTCGGTAGAACTCAGGACTCCAACCTGGAGTTGCTCCGATTCTTTGAAAATGCGCCGTCTGAACAGGCCCATAGCACCCCGTACGAATCTGCTTCTGTAGCCACGACCAGCCTGGCCAATAACGCATACACATCGCGGGCATACATATTTTCCCACTCTCTTGAGCCACCTGAGCCAAGTCTTCGATGTCGACGGCTTCGAGAGCGACCGGTTTTTCGACCAGTACGTTTTTTCCCGCTTGAAGCAAACGTTTTGCCAGCTCAACATGAGTATCCGTGGGGGTACACAAGCTGACCGCATCGATCTGCGGATCCTCCAACATCAAATCCAGCTCTCGATAATGTGAAATACCATGAGCAGCTGGATCGATCTCTTCTTCTGCACCCGTCTCTACATTCCCGGCGGAGGTGGAGGTCCACTCTTCGGGGCATTGAATCGCCACAACTCTGGCAGCAGCTCCAGCAGAGATCGCGTCGAGCCAACCACGTAAATGAGTCTTCCCCATGAAGCCAAAACCGATGATTCCGATTCCTGTGGTCATGCCCAGTCCTTTCAGAGACTCAGCCATTCAGCCAATCGCCCGGAAGCAAGAGCGACATCCGCCACTCGATTCTTTCCGGCCTCGCGCTCAATCACGAGATCCACTTCGAGCCCTCGATTTCTGACGACTTCAAAAAACTCCATCCAGCGGACTTCCCCAGTTCCTACTGGAACTTCTTCTCCCCATTCACCTGAACGGCTCGATGGCTTCGCATCCTTGATATGAATCTGCTTGACCCAAGGAGAAAGTAGATCCAAAGACGAAACCGGATCTCCCATGCCATACAGAATCATATTGGCCGGATCAAAATTGACTCCTATTTCAGGACGATCTAATTCTTGCAGAACTTCAACCAGCGTCTGCGCGCTCTCTTGCCCTGTTTCCAATGCAATCTGGCAACCTTGTTCCAAAAACAGATCCGCAATCCGCTTCAGTCGTTCCAACATTTTCCCACGTTCAGGATCTGTCACATCGTGCGGAATGAAACCTGCATGAAACGTGACCAACTGAAGTCCCATCTCATGAGCGAGAGCCGCATTATGGCGGGCATTTTCCTGATTGGTTTCCCAAGTTTGATCAGGGCGGACTCCCCCCGTTTGACGAATACTCTCGAAGCTGGAGTAGTCTTCCCCTGCCATTTCCATCATGCCGCTGATCACTGAGATTCCGGAATCCCGAAGTCTGGCCAATTCGCCGTGACGATCCGCTGAAGCTCTTAAGGGATCCAGAGCTAATTGCACTGCTGTCACTCGGGTTTCCTCGACCCGCTCGATCAGTTGGGAAATATCCGCCGGTTGCAATGACCAAGAACAGACCGCTTTGCGCATTGTGGGTCTTCCCTTCGACATGGTGAGTCTGGATTTCTGCACATGGATGCACAGACATTACCCAAAGCATCCTTGCCGACGAAGTGACAAGCAAGGGTCCATTTCCATTCCGATCCAGGAAATTCAATGTGACGGCCCCAGCATTGAAATCCACAGATTCAGACTTCATTTGAGGTTCTGTGTTTATTGGAAGACGATGCGCCAAAGACGATGCGACGAAGACGATGCGACGAGAGGAAAGATGCTCCGTCTGATGCGAAACAGCATGAAATGTGAAATAGAGTGAGATGTGAAATAGAGTGAGATGTGAAAT
>NZJA01000059.1 GCA_002691835.1 Planctomycetota bacterium | reverse complement strand
CGCAATTGCACTATCGAGCTGAGGATATGGCTCAGACGATCGAAAACGTCCTGAAACAGCCCTTACGCCTCTCCTGAGAAAATCGCCCAAATTTCCCGAAAAATCCTACAGGCTCACCCACTTCCTGCCGAGATATGGAATGGGCGGGAAGGACTCGCCCACGGCCCATGAGGCCTCAACAGGCCAGTGGCCAACAATCGAAAGGGTGTCAGATGAATAACAGTAACAACGGTCAGATCTTGACCAACAATGTGAACAGTGTAATTTTCCCTACGGCTCGCGTCGTCAGTGGTCTTTTGGGTTTCTACGCCCTTTGCACCATTGCTACGAACTACGCTGTAACCAGCAACTTTGACTTTAACGTCTTCTCCGGAATCGTTGCCATGGCCATGGTGATCTGCTTCTCGGTTTGCACTGCAAGCATGTGGAAAAACGGTTTCCAGGTCTTCTCCGGTAATGTTGATAACGTCACCGAGGCCAGCACTTTCTGGAACAAGCTCGCCAACGGTTTTGTGGTTTCCTGTGTGGCATTCACTGCAGGATCCTTCTTTGCCAGCTCCGGAAGCTCCAACATCGTCAGCGCTCTTGCCCCGGCTTACTTCCCCTTCTTTATCGGGATTTGTGCCTACTTCTCCTGCAAGACCATCGCTGCCGCTTGTGCCACCACAGCCACCGCGTGGACGGTGAATGCGGATAAAGACACTGTGGTGAAAAACACGATCAACACAGTCATGAATGACATGAATGTCATTCAAGATACAAAAGCCAAGACTTACACTTCCTAGTAACTCGAAGGCTTTTCATTCGTAACACAATATCCTGCGGGACCTTAACAGGTCCCGCAGGTTTTTTTGTATGCCACAGATGTGGATTCATGATCACTACCAAGTCTGAAATATTACATCTCTCACCATTAACAACACTTGAACCGATCACTTTGTAATCATATTCTATAGCTGTATTTGTGTTATTTACCCACCAGGTAGTTCAGGTGGGAATTTAGATTTATCTCTGTGGGAGGTGTGTCCCCTGGCACCGATTTAATTATGCGTGCCTACGGATCTTCCATAGACCAAGGAATCCCTTATTTGACCGGGAGAAATTATGTTTCAGCTCAACCATTATCGTCTCGTAACGATCATGCTGGCAGCTCTGTTTATGATCTCTGGAATCAGCTTCACGGATGTGGCTGCTGCAGGAGACGCAGTCTTTGTCGATACGGCCCAGATTAAAATATCTGGAGCTCGCTCCGACTCAAATCTTGGAAAATCCGTTTCTGGAGCTGGCGATGTCAATGCCGATGGACACAAAGATGCCATCCTCGGTGCTCCCGATAGCAACAACACTTCCGATGGTCGCAGAGGTCATGCCTACATTGTGTTGGGTTCCTCGAACATTGAGACTGAAATCGATCTGAAAAACCCGACTCCCGGAACAACGATTAAAATTGTTGGATTACATTCAGGAGATCTTCTGGGTTACTCGGTCTCAAATGCCGGCGACGTGAACAATGACGGTATCGATGATTTCCTTGTGGGTGCTCCCAACTCTTACGGGAGTCAGGGATCCGACGAAGATGAAAATGGTCGAGCCTACCTGATCTACGGTTCTCCAAATCTCCCTTCTGAGATTCACGTCAGCATGCTTGGATCTATGGGTGTGACCATCATTGGTGGCCAAGAATCAGGTCACCTGGGTTACTCCGTGAGTGGAGCCGGAGACTTCAACTCAGACGGATACTCGGATTTCCTCGTTGGAGCCCCCGGTGAAGAGCATGGCTCTTCCAATAGTGGAGCAGCCTATCTTTTCTATGGAGGAATGCTTCCAAGCACCATCGATTTGAAATCAGGACACCCGATGGTGACTCGCTTCAAAACTGGCGGCAATAGTAACAATGTCGGTCACTCTGTAGCCGATCTTGAAGACTTTGACGGTGATGGACATGACGACATTGCCATCACTGCCATGCGTCATCCAGATGATGGCGGAGCGAATGCCGGCAGAGTTTGGATCGTCTACGGTGGTATGACCACAGGTGCAGAGGTCAACCTCAACAATCTTTCAAATTATGGACTCGCTGGAACAAAAATCCGCGTGCCCGATGGAGACCATGAGCTGGGTCAATCTGTCGCCGGTGCCGGAGATGCTGACAACGATGGTGATTCTGAAATTCTGATCAGCCGTTCAGTGCATGATCAGGATCCGACGACTCTTCAGACGATTGCCTACCTTGTCCGCGGAACTCCAGATCGCCCTGAGACCATTCACCTCGGTCAAGGTGGTCCAGGCATCACTGCCTACAAGACTCTTTTCGATAACGATGAAGATGGTCAGACCGTACACGGACTTTACGACCACTCCGGTGATGGACTCGATGATCACATCGTGGGAATCCCCAGAACCGTCATCCTTGAGCAGGAAAAAGGAAGTGCCCACAGAGTAAATGGTGGTCAAGATCTGGGATCCTCAGAAGTTCTCGACCTGCATCAGCAGGAAGGAAGAGCTTACCTCGGGGTCAAAGACAATCAGTCCGTTGGACGCTCCGTCGGTGGTACCGGCGACATGAACGACGACCGTTCCAATGACCTGGTTATTGGTGCACCGGGAGACAGTCCATACGGCCGCCTTCGTGCGGGAATGGCCTACATTTTCCTCGGCAAAGAATTACGTTCTCCGAATCAGGTCCAAACCAGCGCGATTGGACAAGTGGTAACAATCACCTGGAACAACAGAGCAACCTACGACACCGTTGAGTTGTTCCGGGATGGAAATCTCCTCGCAACTCTGCCCGGAGACACCGAAACCTACACTGACGAGGGTGTCGCCTATGGCGATCACACCTACAAAGTCAGAGGAAATCGCAGACATATCACGACGGTCAAAAATTCGAGCATGATCCGCGTTCTTACGCCAATCTCAAACTTTGACTGCTCCTCACTGGGTCGTAATGTGACTCTGGTATGGCAGAACAACGACAACTATTCCGCAACGGATGTTTACCGTGACGGCACGTTGATTGGGACCACTCCTGGTGGTGCTCAGTCCTACTCAGATATCGATGTCGGATTTGGGCTTCACACCTACCACCTGGTTTCCCGTGGAGACCGAAGTGAAACCCTGCCAACCCACTGCATGATTAATGTCTTGCAAGCGCCTTACATGCCGAGTTGTTCTTCTGAGCCAGATCCAGTTTCAAACGTAGTGTTTGCCACCGTCAATTGGACCAATGGACCAGACACCATTTACGAAACCATTCGCATTTACCGGGATGGTCAACTGCGAGCAACCATTTCGGGAACAGATGTCGCTTACTCTGAAGAGCTTCCTGAGCGATCGGGAACATACCTGTACTCGGTACAAGGAGTGGATGACTCTGGCCGCGCCCTGAGCGACAAACTCTTCTGTGAAATCGTGGATCCTCTCGCACCAAAAGCACTCGAATGCAGTGCCATTGGCGAAACAGTCTTCCTTGAGTGGATTAATACAGACGCCTACGACACCATTTATGTTGAATTCGGCCCTTCAGATGGATCGATCCCTCCGGTCGATATTGCTCAACTATCTGGAAACACCCAGTCCTATCAAACGACAGTGACAACCCCCGGGGACTACACCGTGTGCATCCGTGGTGAAACCACGATGGACCCCACCTCTCCGAATTTCGGACAGAGCAACCGTGCTTACTGCACACTCTCAGTTCCTCATCCTCTGAGCAACCTGACTTCTTCTGCTCAGGGTCAAGAAGTGAATCTGCATTGGGAGAATGGTGGCGATTACGACAGCATCGAGATTCTCCGTGATGGCCTTTTCCTGGCCAGCATCAGTGGACACCTGACCAACTACACCGACAATGCGGTTCCGTTTGGCCTGCGCGAATACACCTTGCGAGCCAAGCTTCGCCAAGGTGTGACTGACGACATCAGCACTTCCATCACGGTGTTGCGTTCACCCGATGACTTTACCTGCCGTGGTGAAGCCGATCAGGTTCGCCTCAACTGGACCAACCCCCTTCCCAGCTACAATCACATCGATATTTATCGGGATGGTCAGTATCTGGCGACGGCCTCCGGCGACGACATGGAGTACATCGATGCTCCTCTCAGTCCTGGATCCTTCAGTTACTCCATCAAGGCGCGCCTCGGCAACAGCACCAGTGATGCTTCCGATTGCGATACCGTCATTCCGGAGCCGATCAATACGGTCGGAACCGGACTCTTGAACGGTAGAAACGTTTTGATCACTTGGGCAAACCCGGTGTCAGATGCGACCGCAGTGCGTCTGTTCCGCGACGGCAATGAGATTGCCTCGGTTCCGCCGACCACTACCGCATTCCTCGACCCGGATCTTCTGGTCGGGACTTACACCTACTGTGTGCGGGCAGAGATTGATGACAATTACAGCAGCCTCTCCTGTGCAAATGCGATCGTTCCGGCTCCGCCGACAGATATCACCTGCACTGTGGACAATGCTGTGACCACAGTCACCTGGACCAACGGTGAACTCTACGACAACATCATCATCATGCGTGATGGTGGAACCATCGAAGAAGAGATCGCCGGTGGCGCCAGTTCTTACGTCGACAACAACCCGGGACCGGGGCCTCACCTTTACCAGGTCTTCGGACGCATTGGAGATTTCGTCTCCGAGAGTCTCGACTGCCAGGTCATCGTGCCTTACCCGCCGGCGCAGCTGGTTTGTACTCTGGCCAATGGCACCGATTCGATCCTGACGTGGATCAACACCGAGCCTTCCACCAGCATCCTGATTTACAGAGATGGGACCCAGATTGCGGAAGTGGCCCCGGATGCCGGTGGCTACACTGACGCGGGTGTTTCTCCGGCCACCTATTCCTACTGCGTGGTCAATGTCTTTGCCCATGATCCGGGTTCCAAGACCAGTGCTCCGACCTGCTGTGATCTGATTGTCCCGGCTCCGCCGACCAATCTTTCATGCCTCTCCGTTTCAGGAGATGTGGAGTTGGGCTGGACCAACAATGACGCTTACGAAACCCTGACACTTCGCCGCGACGGCAACGTCATCGCCGAGCTCGATGGGACCACCACCCAGTACGTCGATCCTCAGGTCACCCCTGGGAATCACATGTACTCCATTGCAGGAACGATTCTGGGGAACACCTCCACCTACGATTCATGTATGGAAGATGTGCCTGCTGCGATCACTGATCTCTCTCTGAGTTCCTTGGCCGACACAGTGACCCTCCAATGGAACCACAGTGGACCGGGTGACGAAGTGGTGATCGCCCGTGACGGCACAGTGATCGCGACTCTGAGCAGTGCCGAGACGACCTACACCGACACCGGACTGGCTGCGGGTGATTACGATTACTGCCTGACGATGACCATTGGTGACGGCACCAGCCCAACCGTTTGCGGACTGATTCATGTTCTGGCAAACCCGAGCGACCTCAGCTGTGTCTCAGCCGCAGGATTCGTCAATCTGTCATGGACCAACAACGATGCCTACGACACTCTGGTGATCGAGCGCGATGGTGCTTTGCTGGCGATTCTGTCCGGCACCGATACCAGCTACACCGACGGTACCGCCGCGGTGGGCCTGCGTTCCTACACTCTGCGTGGCGAAACGACCACCAGCATCAGCGGTAACGACAGCTGCACCGTCGATCACTTCCTCACAGCACCGAGTGGCCTCAGTTGCTCCGTGACTGCGGGTGAAGCAGATCTTTCGTGGACCAATGGCGACACCTACGAGAGCATCGTCGTCAGCAGGGATGGCACACTCCTCGAGATTCTTCCGGGAGATACCACCAGCTACCATGATGCCACCGTGGTGTTCGGAGCACGCTCCTACTCGCTGGTCGCAACGGGAGGCAGCATCGAAAGTGACCCGACTTCGTGCAGCTTGAATGTTCCGGCAATGCCGATGGACCTCTCCTCCAGTTCCCTCGACGACACCGTCACCCTGACCTGGACCCTCGCGGCGCCTGGTGAGGCCCAGACGGTCACTCGTGACGGTGCTGTCATCGCCACCATCGGTGGTGGAATGACGATGTTCACCGACACCCCGGGACCGGGTACGTACGAGTACTGCGTGACCAACTCCATCGGCGGCAATACCAGTGCCACTGCTTGCACCGCTGCCAGAGTCCTCGCCAACATGACCGGATTCTCCTGTAGTTCGGCTGCCGGCCTGGTCACCATCACCTGGACCAACAACGACACCTACGGTGCACTGTTGCTGGAGCGTGACGGCGAGAAGTTGGCCAGCCTCAATGGCGACACCAGTTCCTACGTCGATACCACCGCAGATACCGGCAACCACACCTATGAGTTGACCGCTTCTGTCGAGACCGAGAACACGACCAGTGGAACATCCTCCTGCACCGTGCTTCACGAGTTGGCTCCGGTTTCTGATCTGGCCTGCTCCGTCACTGCCGGTGAGGTCGATCTTTCCTGGAACGTCAACGACACCTATGAGTCGATCAGCCTGAGCCGTGATGGCGAGTTCCTTGCGCTTCTCTCCGGAGGTGACACCTCCTACCATGATGCGGACGCCTTGGCCTTCGGAGCTCACACCTACACCCTGGTTGCAGCGGCAGGATCCATCGAAAGTGATCCGACCAGTTGCACCGTGGACGTGCCTTCCACTCCTGAAAACCTTTCCTGCTCTCTGGACAATGGTGCTCAGGTTCAAATGACCTGGGATCTTCCAGCGAGTGGCAGTTCGGTCAGCATCTTCAGGGATGGAGCCCTGATCGACACTCTCGGAGGCTCAGCAACCAGTTACACCGATACTCCGGGCGCGGGTGTTTACACCTACTCGGTAGTCAACAACAGTGCAGACGGCACATCACCGGCTACCTCCTGTGATATCGTTGTTCCAGTACCTCTCTCAGGGCTCGGCTGCACCACCATCGGTGACGGTAATATCCTGACTTGGACCAACGGAGAGACCTACGATTCCATCGCGGTCTTCCGTAATGGCGAGAAGATTGGTGCGGCCAATGGTGGCACCGAGGCCTTCACCGACTTCCCATTGGAAGCTGGAACCTACAACTATGACCTGATCGCCAGCATCGGTTCTTCCGAGACCGCACCGGTCTCCTGCTCTGTCACAATTCTGCCGCCGCCGATTAATCTGTCCTGTACCTTCTATGGTGCTCCGATCAATCTCAGCTGGGTCAACACCGCCAACTACACGACGATTCACATCGAGCGGAATGGCGTGCTACTGGCTTCGATTTCCGGAAATGCCACTCAGTATCAGGACATTGTTGCGACCGAAGGTGACTACAGTTACGTGATCTACGGCGAGCATGCAGACGGCGTGACCATCTCCACAACCTGCTCTGGAAACGTCAAGCGCTTCCTGAGAGGAGATGCCAATGGAGACACCAACTGTGATATTGCTGACGGGATCTGGGTTCTGAACTGGCTCTTCATCGGTGGCCAAGAGCCGACTTGCTTCGACTCTGCTGACTTCGATGACAATGGTCTCGTCACTATCGGAGATGCCATGCTGATGATCTTCTACTACCTCCACGCTGAGGGTATGCCGAGCATGCCCCCTGCAAATAACTACCCGGAGGCAGATTTGGATCCAACCGACGACACTCTGGACTGTATTGATTCGCCTTACTAGGCCGATTTCGTCCTTCCATTGAGTCAAATCCCTCCGCCGGTATTCACCGGCGGAGGGATTTTTTTTGATCGAACCCAACACCCGGATATTCTATCCGGGGTGCCGAATTTCTTCTGACCGGGTATGCTTGTTGGAAGAGCTGAATGGACAATCCAGGCATAGCCCTGAAAAGACTTTCTAAGGATCAGAATCATGGTGACTGGTACAGGACACCCCAACGGAACTGAAGGCATGGCCCCGGGCTCATACGGCCCCGTGTGCTCGATGTGTCCCGTTCGCTCCGGCTGCCTCAAGATCTGTGATTTGATTGAAAACCTGATCCCCAGTATGGAAAAAGGCCGTGTGGATTCAGAAGATCTCCCGCGCCTCTACATGGGAATCCGGACCGTCAATGTTCTTCTCGAAAATACCCACCTCCTGACTCCCCGTCAGCAACAGGTGGTTCAGCTCTATTATCGGGAATCCCTTCAGCAACAGGAAATCGCCGAACGCCTTCGGGTTACCCAGCAGGCGGTTGCCGATTCTCTCGTTCGTGCCCGGCGTGCGGTCGGAAAGCATTTCGGGAATCGAGAATTCAGCCGTAGTACCCGTACGGAAGCCTGAGGCATGAGAGAGACGAATCCTGTCTCCACTGGATCAAAACACACCTTCTGAGCCCAAATACGCCTTTTGAGGTCTATTTGACGATGAAAACCGAACGCCCGAAGCCTTAGCAGAGCCGCTCGCGAACCGATCTCACCCCACGGCATTTCCCGCAGAAGAGTCTTTCGGCAAGTATTCCCTGACTCCTGTCGACTACAGGCACGACTTCGGTGTGCCGATTGACACAGGTCCCTCCCCGGCTAAAATTCAGTTTGGTGCCACTTTCAGATGGACCTATGGAGTTCTTTCGCCCCTTATTCACATCCCTGCGAGCTCTCCCCTTCTTCAGGGGTAAAACGCCGCTAAAGGGAAACCAGGGCCGAAGTCGTTGACAGGAACTGCCAAGTCAAATCTGCAGGTCTTCACCGTTTGTGTCGGATAAGCCCATCTCCGACGTTTTTCCGCTCCGAACCCAGGTTCGCATGCGGGGCCTCCCCAGAGGTGATTACTCGAGGAAAGAATGTTCACATGTTGCACTCACAGAATTCGATTATCGGTCTTCGATCTTCCGAATTAGCGACCCTGAACCGTGAGCAGCTGACCCTTGCTGCCGCGTTCCGGTTTGCTCTGGTGGCACTGCTCCTTTTCGTCGGCCCCGTGCAGGAGCAGGTCTCGGCCCAAATTTTCTGTGACCAGGCGAGTCCCACTTATGGGACCTGCTTCCTCCAGTCTGGCACCTTTGCTGGAGATGCACCCTTTGCCATCACCTGTATTCCGACGACCAACGATCTCTTCGTCGCGGATTACCTGAGTGGTTTCTTTTACCGATACGATGCACTCAACCTCGCCTCTGCACCCGAGAACCTGACCGGACCCAAAGGGCCCGCCACCTACCTCGGCCTTGCATGGAATGGTTTTGACAACAGCCTTTACTGGATCGTCAATGATCAGGGCAACCTGTTGCTGGTGATTTCCAGCCTTGGCGGAAACCAGATTGCCGAGTTCCCTCTGACGGTCCCTTCTGGATCGACCACTCTATCGGGACTCGCGTGGTCTCCTGGCACAAACACTCTCTGGACAAATGATTTTGAGAACGATACCTACCTTGAGCTTTCAGCCGATGGAACCTTTACGGGTAACTCGTTCAATAACCCCGAATCTGTCGGCAGTGCCGGAGCTTTCGGGCTCGGGCTGACGGTGGTTCAAGACCTCAATGACGGCAGCTTCTACTTTGATTTGCCGGTCGGAGCCCCCTCTGCCAACCGTACCAACAAGGTGGAACGCGTTGACAGTAATGGACAAACCCAAGGGCTTTCCTTCCCGCTTGCCAGTCTCAACAACCTCAGTGGTTGGATCACCGGCATTGCATGGACCCCCTTTGGATCCATCGTCGATACCCCCAGCAATTTCCTTCTCGATTACACCAATCGCATCATCGTTGAAGTTCCGGTTCCCAATCCCCCAGCGCAATCTATTTCAGATCTGAGCTGTGAATCCGACATTTCCAATACGGTCACTCTCAGCTGGACAAACCCGTTGGCCTACGACCAAATTGAGGTCTACCGCGACGGCGCATTGGTGGCGACGATCGGACCAGGAGGAGACTCACTCCTCGATGAAGATCTTGAGCCAGGAACATACGCCTATGAGGTGGTTCCTTTCCCGGCCAATTCCTCTACTGGATTACCAGCAGCCACCTGCGAGATCGTTGTCGGCTTTGGTAGATTCCTCGGAGTGATCGATCATTCAGGAGCGGCTCCCGGAGGAGCGGCTGTTGTCGAATCCACAGAACAGCTGATTGTTGCGGACTCCAGTGGTCTGACAGCATGGCTTTACCAGAAAGACCTCACCCCCCTCGGAGATTCCATTCCGGGCCCCTTCTCCAGTGCTCAGAACCTTGCAGGAATCGCGGCGAACGCCGATGACTCCCTGGCATGGCTGACCGAGGAAGGTGACCTCAGAATCACAGATCTCAGTGGATTAGAAACTGCGGCCTTCTCCCTCGCGCTTGCGCCGGGTGAACTGCTCAGTGGCCTGACCTGGTCTGCACAGGCAGATGGTTGGCTCACAGTAAATCTCCTCAGTCGCCAAATCTTGCGGATTACTTCCGCCGGCTCTGTCGAAGTATTCCCTGCAGAAATCCCAGGGGGCATTTCGCCCACCTCCTTCTTTGGAGGCATCGCCGCCCGTGAAGGTTCGACAAATGTGTTTGATCTGGCCTTCGGTTCTCTCAGAGACAATGGCGTCACTCGTGTCGAGCGT
>NZJA01000058.1 GCA_002691835.1 Planctomycetota bacterium | reverse complement strand
GATTTGTCGGCTTTGGCCTGACCATCCTATTCTCCTTTAACAGGCGCTGTGCCTGATTTCGTAACTCAGGGAGGGAGTCCCACTCTTGGCCGTCAAATTCACCGAGAAAGCCGAAAAGGTCCTGCAACTGGCAGGGAACGAGGCCAGCCGCCTCGGTCATGGCTACATCGGTACAGAACACATTCTGTGGGCCCTTTTGCACCAACCGGATTCTGTCGCAGTACAGGCGATCCAGAAGTGCGATCGAACCACCGATGAATTACTTCGCTCACTCAGGGAAAGCCTCGATCGAATTCCCGCCAGCAAGGGTAAGCAATTCGAAGATACGCCTTACACCCCGCATGCAAAAAGATGCCTTGAGCTCGCAAGAGAAAAAGCTGTCTTTCTGGATCAGTACTACATCGGAACCGAACACCTGCTGATCGGACTGAGCCAGGAAGAAGAAGGGGAAGCCTCGAGGATTCTTTCGGAAAGAGACCTCGGTAAGGACAGACTTCAAAACGTCATTCAGAGAATGCTTGGAGGAGATGTGGACAGTTCACAGGGAGCAGCCGTTAAACGCTCAGGAATCGCAACGCCAACACTGGATTCGAATGGTGTCGATCTGACCGCCATCGCCGCACAGAATCGACTCGATCCTGTGATTGGTCGTCAAAAAGAAATTGACCGGATCATTCAGATCCTCTCCCGAAAGACCAAGAACAATCCGGTGGTCATGGGAGAGCCCGGTGTCGGAAAAACTGCGATCGTCGAGGGCCTTGCCCAGCGAATCGCACAAAGTGCTGTCCCAGAAGTCCTCTCGCGCAAGCGTGTGGTCTCTCTCGATCTCGCCTCACTCCTTGCAGGTACCAAGTACCGTGGAGAGTTCGAGAAACGTATCAAAGCGATCATCAAAGAAATCTCGGAGTCAGGGAATGTAATCCTGTTCGTCGATGAGCTTCACACCATCATGGGTGCAGGAGCATCGGAGTCGAGCCTGGATGCTTCTAACATTCTTAAGCCCGCCCTCTCTAGAGGTGAGATTCAGTGCATTGGTGCTACCACCTTGGACGAGTACCGCAAACATATCGAAAAAGATGGCGCAATGGAGCGTCGCTTCCAGCCGATCATTGTCGATCCCCCGAGCAGAGATGACGCCTTGGAAATCCTGACGGGACTTCGCGACACCTTTGAGGCTCACCACCGTGTGCAGATCACCGATGAAGCCTTGGCTGCCAGTGTCGATCTTTCGATCCGATACATCTCTAACAGGTTCCTTCCCGATAAAGCTATCGACGTCCTCGATGAGGCCTGCTCATGCGAAAGACTGCAGAAGACCACTCGTCCCCCCGATCTCACCGAGATCGAAGAGGAGATCGATCAACTGCAGCAGGACAAGAACGAAGCAGTTTTCTCTCAGGACTTCGAAGTCGCAGCACAAATTCGCGACAATCTCGAAAGCCGGAAGAATTACAAAGAGCAACTGATCTTCGAATGGAAGGCCAGCTCCAAAGAAGTTGACGGTCAGGTCGATGGATCCAGCATCGCTCGCACTGTCGCAGAGATGACTGGGGTTCCAATTCAGAACCTTCAGGAAGAAGAAGCTAAGCGATTACGTAAAATGGAAGAAACCCTCCATCAGGACATCGTCAGCCAGGACCATGCCGTCCACTCCATCAGCCGTGCGACTCGCAGGGCTCGTGCAGGACTTCGTGATCCACAGCGCCCCATGGGATCTTTCGTCTTCGTTGGCCCAACAGGAGTGGGTAAAACCCTCGTGGCAAAGTCTCTCGCAAAGTTTCTCTTCGGTACAGAAGATGCCATTCTGAGCATCGATATGTCCGAATATGCGGAGAAGCACTCGATTTCGCGTCTCATTGGATCGCCTCCAGGATACGTGGGATACGATGAAGGAGGACTGCTGACCGAAAAAGTCCGCAGAAAGCCATACATGGTCGTGCTCTTCGATGAGATTGAAAAAGCTCATGCCGACATTACCAACACGCTGCTTCAGGTTCTTGAAGAGGGCCGCCTCACAGACGCTTTTGGACGCAAGGTAGATTTCAAGAACACTATCGTGATCTTCACCTCTAACTTGGGTGTTCGTGAAGCAGAGAATAAGTCTTCTCTTGGTTTCACAGAGGCCGAAGAAGGTGGTAATGAGGCTTCCAGGAAAGCAGTTCTTGATGCGGTGAATACCTACTTCCGTCCTGAATTCCTGAATCGTGTCGACGAAGTGGTGGTCTTTGACGAACTGGAAGAAAAAGACCTCAAGGAAATCCTTGATCTGGAAGTTTCCAAACTGGAAGCCCGTATTGCTGACCTCGATCTGAAAATCCAGATCGACGAAGCGGCGAAGTCTTTCCTGGTGGCTGAAAGTTCCGGACCTTCGACAGGCGCAAGAGGCCTTCGCAGAACTCTCGAAGACAAGCTGCAGGATCGTATCGCTGATTTGATTATCGACGGAAATCTCAAAACTGGTGGCATCGTTCATGTGTCACTGGATGAAATGGGCGAAATCCTCGTCAACGTCGAATCAACAAGCGAAGTTCAGTAGAGATTCATATTGCGATCGAAATACTGATTCAGCATCATCCGTGGTCACCTCAAACAGGTGGCCACGGATTTTCTTTGAAGGGAACAGTCATGCAGGATTGCCCCCACTGTGGCGCAGATGTCACAGAAGGTCGACTCGCTTGTCGTGAATGCGGCAGTGACATTGAGACCGGTTGGGGAGATCCCCAAGAAATTGATTATCAGTCCGTAGATCTCGGAGACGAATTTTCAGAAGAGGAAAAGGCTCAGAAAAAAGGCCGCCAGAAGTTGATCGCTTCCATCCTCATCGCCGGTTTCCCTATCGGGTTAGTGCTTTGGTGGCTACCCACACAAAAAGCCATCGCCTTCAGTTTTGCGATTCTGCTGTTGCTGGGAGTCTTGTCTTCCCGAAAAAATTACTGAACTATTGATGGAGCACAGGGGTTTTCAGAATTTTCAGGGGATTCAGTCTCAGTCTGATCCCGGACTCGCTGACTTTTCTTCTGCCGACTCACGCTTCCAGGCAACCGCCATTATCCCAGCGGCCACCATGGGTCCACCAATCCAGAATGAAGTGGGTGGTGCTTCCCAGAGGACCAACCAAACCAACAGTGGTGCCCCCGCCATCTCACCGAGATAAGTCGTCGAAACGACTGTCGGAGGCAGTCGTTTAAGCGCGGCATTCAAGGGGGTGTGACCTAACAGCGTTGGGAATAGAGCCAGCAATCCGGCAAAGATCCAACCAGTCTCCGTCTCGGGCCAGACTTTTCCGCCAACCAGAAACAACCAAAGCAAAAGACCGACTGCTGCTACCGAATAGGCTCTGGCTGCATAGGTCACTGTGGGCATCTGCTGAGTTGCAGTTCGTCCCGCCAAGAGATATCCGACGAAGGCGAGGGACCCGATGACTGACAGTCCCATCCCCCATAATTTTTGATCCGCAATCATGGGATTTGCAGACTCATCTGCAAACCAGGCCAGCACAGATGTCCCGCCAAGCGTCAGCAATACACCGAAAGTCTTCAGCCTCTCCAGGCGTGCATGACCCCGAGAAACTTCAATGGCATAGATGATGACCGGATGAAGGTAGACCAGCACAACGGAAGTGGCGACCGAGAGATACTCCAGTGAGGCCATCCATGCACCGAAGTGAATCGCAAGACACCCCCCTGCGACCAGCACTGAGGAACCACATTTACCGATCGAAACCCGCTTCTCTCGGGCTGAAAGAAGCAGTAATACCGGGATCGCAAGAGCGAGCCTTAAAAACGCCAACTGGACTTCGTCCATGGCAGAATCTTCGGTCGCCATTCGAATCCACAGCGTCGAAGTCGAGATCCCAAGGATCCCGACGATCAACAACAGCCATGTTCTCACAGAGCCCTTCAAATTCGGGGCCCTCTGTGCCACTCACCATCCGTCATATAAAACTTGTCAGAGTTCTTTTCGGATCGCAGATCTTCCGGTAGCAGTTTTTCGGGGAAACCTTGCCAGCACACCGGCCTCTGGAATCTTTCGAGGGCGGTCATGCCCACAGAAGTCCAGCGGCCATCCGTCGTCGCTGGCCATGGTCCGCCGTGGTGCATCGCTTCTCCAACTTCGACCCCTGTTGGAAAACCATTAAGAACGATTCTTCCGACGCGATCTTCCAAACGATCCAGTAGAGTAAGATTCTCAGCCAGCTCTTTTTCTGTGGCATGAATCGTTGCGGTTAACTGGCCTTCCAATACCGAAGCAACCTGATGAAGTTGATCGATATCATCGCACTCAACCAGAAGCGTACTCGGTCCAAAAATTTCATCCTGTAACTGGGGATCTTCAATAAATCGACGGGCCTCCGTAGCCAATAGTCCAGCTTCAGCGTCGCACGCTCCAGAACCACTGGGCCCCTTGCCGACCAGTTGAACCCCGTTTCGCTGGGCGATTTCTTCCAGACCCTTCTGGTACCCGGCGTGAATCCCCTGATGAAGCATCGTTCCTGCAGGCCCCTGAAGCAGTTCTCTCGAAAGAGCAGTCCTGAAGGATTCGCTATTTCCATCACGAACCATTACCAAGATTCCTGGACAGGTACAAAACTGACCAACACCCAGAAGGACACTCGCTGCGAGTCCTGTGGCAATGTCATTTCCCCGTTCTGCGATGGCTTCAGGTAGAACGAATACTGGATTCGCACTGCCCATCTCAGCAAACACCGGGATCGGAACTTCCCGTTGGGCAGCCAGCCGCCATAAGGCTAACCCGCCGGCCTGGGATCCGGTAAAACCGACTGCCGCAATCCCGGGGTGCGAAGTCAATCCGACCCCGACCTCATGAGATTCGCCATGAATCAAACTAAAGGTTCCTTTTGGCAGACCCGATTCAGCAACCGCTGATGAAATCGCTTTACCCACCAATTCACAAACTCCTGGATGTGCCGGATGGCCTTTGGCAACTACGGGGCAGCCTGCGGCGAAAGCACTCGCCGTATCCCCTCCCGCCACCCCAAAGGCCAGCGGGAAGTTACTGGCCCCGAAAACAGCAATCGGACCCAAAGGAATCATCCGACGACGCAAATCCGGCCGAGGCAGTGGGGACCGATCAGGATCAGCACTCTGCAACACCGGTTCACGAAAAAATCCTGATTCGACCGTCTCCGCAAACGACAGGAGCTGCTGGCAGGTTCGCCCCATCTCTGCTTCAAACCGACCCTCTGGCAAACCTGTTTCGAGGACCCCCCTCTGCTGAATCTGCGGCAGCATCTCCTGAAGATTTCTGGCGATAGTTTTCAGCAGGCGAATACGAACTTCTTCTGGAAAAAGATGACGTTGCTCGTGAACTTTCAGCGCCTCTGAAACAGCAGTCTCAACATGCTCGGAAGTTCCCTCAGGAAACCCCGGCTCCAGCTTCTCGGCAGTCGATGGGTTGCTGGCATAAAACAGATTTGACCCGGTGACCTTATCACCCGCGATCCAATGAATCCCTTCCAGCATTACTTCTCTCCTTCAAGAATCGCAGGACGTTTTTGCAAGGCTTCTCGAATGATGGCCATAGCCCCTTCCCGCAATGCACCGACTGCAGGAATCCGCGGAGGCCTGACATTTTCTGACCCTCGCTGAACCTCTTTTTGAACTAATTTGATCAACTGGACAAATTCCGGGACGCAATCGAGACGTAACATCGGCAGGAACCAACGATAGATTTCATCTGCTTCATGAGCAGCACTCCGATCCTGCAGACCGGCAACGGCCTTGTCGAAGAGCAGAACTGATTCGGTTGGCAGTGCATTGACGAGTCCAGCAACCCAACCGACCGCTCCCTGGCGAACCGCCTCAACGACCATGTCATCGAGTCCTGCAAATAGAGCCAAACGATCTCCGACGAGGGATCGCACTGCCGTGATTCTACGGGCGTCCCCACTCGAATCCTTGACGGCTTTCAAGCGCGGCTGACGCTCTGCAAGATCAGCAATCCAACCCGGTGGAAAATCAATGCCATAGGCGACCGGATTGTTATAGAGCATGCATGGAAGATCCGTGGATGCGATCACCGCTTCCACATGTGCCTCCATTTCGTGAAACGGCCCTTTATGGATGTAGGGCGGTAAAACCATCAAACCTTGTGCGCCCATCACCGAAGCCGATGCGGCCAGTCTGCCAGCGTCGCGGGTTGAAGCTGCAGCAATCCCAGGGATAACCGGCACTCGATGCCCGACAGCCCTGACGATGGTATCGATCACTCGCTGTTTTTCCTCAAGAGACAGAGTCGCCCCTTCACCGAGTGAACCACACGGGATGATTCCTGTTGCACCATGATCAACGAGCCAAACGGCATGCTCTGCAAGGAAGGCGAAGTCCACCTCTCCCGCATCATCAAAGGGAGTCGTAATGGCGGGCATCACTCCAGCCCACTGCCACTGCAAATCAGAATTCATCGGGGGGTCCTTTCGCACAGTTTTTCAACGGGTCTCATGATGGTCCGGACCGGAGACGGCGGAAACCCATCCTGTGGCAAACAGATTTAGTGGTGACGGGAGCGTCTCAGAACCAATATAAACAGCATCGGTGCCCCGATCGCTGCGGTAATCACACCCACTGGCACCTCCCGCTGATCCAACATTACCCGGCCCAGACTGTCGCAGAGCGGTAAAAATCCGAGCCCCAGCAACATGGAAGCAGGCACGAGAAATCGTGGTTGCCCACCACCGAGCAAACGCATGATATGCGGGCATACGAGCCCCACAAATCCAATCGGTCCAGCCAGCGCGACCCCAGCGGCAACTCCAAGAGATGACAGCCCTACTCCCAAAGTCCTTATTCGAGGGACATTCACCCCGCGCGTGCGTGCCCGATCAGACCCTGAAACGAGAACGTCAAGGGGGCGCAATAAAGTCAACATTCCGACGAGGGACATCAGCAAAAAAGGAATCGCCAGTCCGAGTCGATCAAAACCAATCATCGTCAGGCTTCCCAACGACCAACGCAGGGCATCGAGGGCCATCACTTGATCAAACCCGAGTCTCAACGCGGATGAAATCGCCCCAGTCATCAGGGTGAGAGCGATTCCAGCCAACAACACATCTTCTGTGCGTGTTCGATGACGGGCTGCGACCAGAACGACGACAGAGGTGACCAGCATTGCTCCAATAAAAGCAGCCAAAGGAAGAAGCGGAATTCCAATCCATGCAACTTCAGCACCCAGGAGCAGTGCGACCATAACACCGAGAGAGGCTCCTGCAGTGGTTCCAACCGTCCCAGGAGTCGCCAAAGGGTTTTGCAAAAGAGTCTGCAAAACCGCACCCGCTCCTGCGAGTACCGCACCTAAAATCATGCCTGCCAGCGCACGAGGCACCCTGAGATCCCACAGGATCTCATTCCCCAATTCCCCTGACAGGGCGGGACCGATCCAGGCTGAGGCAATTCCCACAAGAAATGTGACCAGCCCCCAAACCAGCATGTGAAACAGATTCCACGGTTGGCGACTGACTGAGCGGGTCTCCGGTGAGAGACTTTGAAGATCTGTTGAACCCCAAATATGAGTGGGCCAATCTTCACCTAATTCCTTGGGATCTGGGCCGTCGTAAACCAAACGACCATCAGCAAGGGCCAAGATCCGTGGCTTAATTTGTTTCAGTTCATCCAGCCAGCGGATGTCATGAATCACGACCACCACCGTTTCGCCCGAAACCACTCGCTTCTCTAACTCTCCCAGAAGTCTCGATCTCCATACCGGATCCAGGTGATTGGCAGGCTCATCGAGGAGCCAGACACGAGCACACTGTGCTTTTAATGTCGCGAGTTCCACCCGCTGTCTCTCGCCACCTGAAAGTTCGTTCCACCAGCGGTTCGCCAACTCACCGGCACCGCTTTCGACTAATGCGGATCGAGCCTGATCGAGAGCCATCGGCCGAGGTTCATCGAGGTGATAACGAGCAGCGGCCACCAACTCTTGCACCAAGATGGGTTCTGGTACCGGACTTTCTTGCGGCAGCCATGCAAAAAGACTGGCCCTCTCCTGATCAGAGATGCCAGCGATGGATTTCCCATCCACCCGAATATCCCCTGATTCTGTAGAAACTTGACCCAGCAGTGCCCCAAGAAGAGTCGACTTGCCGGAACCATTTGCACCCACGATGGCAACAAACTCACCGGAGGCGATCTCGAGATCGACCCCCTTTAAGATCGGATTCCCACTTCGGCAGATCGAGAGTCCTTCGAGTGAAATCCCAGTGGTGATGCTCATCGCGATGCCTCCACCTTGTTGCCGGTCAGAAGCTCGATTTCTCTGCGCAGCTGTTCGACCAGCGTCAGCAAACCTGGACCTTCATCGAGGATCGCCGGATCTTGAATCGCACCAATTCTCTTTTCTTTCCAAGCATTTAAACCCGGTATCCCTGAGTAGGAATCTCGAACCGCCTGATCGACCAGCTCATCTCCCTCGGCCGGAACCAAATGAATAATGACACTCGGATCCATTTCCACGAGGGCTTCAATCGACAGTTGAGGCGCTCCGAGCCGCTGATCCTTCAGCGCATTTCGATACCCTGCTGCTTTCAGTGCTTGACCGTGGAGAGAGTCACTCCGAATCACCCAAGGCCCACCGCTTCGATCGAGTGGACCGCCAATCACCAGTAACACTTCCGGCATGTCGGCAGATTCGCGAGACTTCAGGCCATCTTTCAAATCTTCCACCAACTGCCTTGCAGCCATTTCAGTTCCACTGAGTTCACCGAGTCGCTGAATGCTTTCACACATCTCATCGACATTCGACCAGGGGAGTACGACTGGCTGCCCCACCCTGCCAATCGAGTCGACTGGAACTCCACCAGCTGCACGAGCGAGAACCACCGTTGCTCCCGATCGTTTGACTCTTTCCAGATCAGGCGAAAGAGCCGTACCTCCCCGCGGGAGATCCGCGACCTGTGGACAATAGTCACTGATCAGAGCCAATCGGTCCTCACCTCCAAGAGCAATCAGAGATGAAGTGATACAAGGGGCCAGTGAGGCAAGGCGGCTTCCTCCAGAAAAGCTGGCCTGACCAACTCCGGATTTTTGAACCCAAAATGAAAGCAGGGTCGCCAAAAGAGCGAGGACTCCCAAAAGAATCAGTGATTTGCGATCGATGGTGCCCTCCTCTCTTCAAGTTGCTGAACGATCTTACGAGTCGCTCAATCAGATCTCTCGATCGATCCGCGATCAATTTTCATATCTGCTTTTCACGATTCGTGTTTTCTCCCGGAACAACTGCCCATGGAGGTCGAATCGTATCGGATCCCGACAGCGCTTGACAGATTGGAGAAGATTCACAAACTCTGCCCTGACATGGGCCCATTCCCACTCTGTGAATCAAACGTGCCTCACGAACAGAGGTCACCTGTGACAATTCGCCAATGCGCACATCTTCGCAACGGCACAGGATCTCGCGATCTCCAGCCAGCTGTAACACTTCATCCCGAAGGGGATGGGCCGATTCGAGGGCCTGTCCCCAGAATCGATGCCTGCGAACCCTCGCCAAAAGCCTTGCCCGAGGATTTCGCCCTGCGGCAACAATCCCTGCTACCAGACCCTCATCGAGAGCCGCTTCGCAGCCGGAAACTCCTGTCGGCTCACCAGCACACAAAACTCCCTCGACCGAAGTCTGTTGCAGAGCATCGACGCGGACGGTTCCTGATTCTTCAAGTTCACAACCGAGTCCAGCAGCCACTCTCGATTCTGGAATGAGTCCATAGCCCACAGCCAAACCATCGACTGAAAGCACCTGATCCCCGGAAGGAGTCCTCAAAACGACCTCTCTGACAGAATGATCCCCCCGAGCTTCCCTCACCCAACTGGATGAGTATTGATCGATCCCTCTCAAGGATTGCCACAGCTGCAGAGCTGGTTTCCATCGAGAAGGGGACAGCAACAAGGGGATGGCCAGGCTGGTTCGTTGAACCATTGAAGATTGTTCGGCAAGGATCACTTCTGCGCCAGATTGGCGAGCGACACGAGCGACTGCCAATAAGAGTGGACCGGTTCCGGCGACCAGTACCCTGCGTTTCTTAAGCTGGAGCCCTCCCTTAATGAGGGATTGCAAAGCTCCTGCACCCACCACACCGGGCAGAGTCCAACCAGGAAAAGGTAAAAACCTTTCTCTGGCCCCGGTTGCGACCACTATTTTTTGGCAGCGCACCTCAAGTCTGCGTCCATCGGTGATTCGAGCGACTTGTAGAATACCGGGCTGACCTTGATAGACCGTGTAGCCCTGCAACCTTCGAACGCCAGCCTCTCTCGCACGTTCAAGCCAATTTCTTGCAGCGAGTGGAGGATCATGCCGATGACTCCAAATGCGTCCCCCAGGTCCCATCGATTCATCGATAACGATGACATCGAGCCCTAGCTCTGCAGCTGCACAAGCCGCAGCAAGGCCAGCAGGACCCGCTCCAATCACGACGAGATTTGTCTCGACTGTCTCGTTGCGATCTGCTGAATCTTTCATTGATGACAAACTTAAAGAAGATGGCTTCAACTTTTCTTCTCGTTCGATGCGCATCCCATCTTCAACCGCCACCAAACAGGTCCGGACTCCGCGAACACCATTCACCGTCGCTCGGCACTCATAACATGTGCCCATAGCACAGAGAGCTCCCCGTGCTTCTCCTTCTGGAGATTTACGAACGGCGGGGATTCCAGCCATCATCAAAGCAGAGGTCAGAGACTGACCCTCCTCAGCCTGAATAGAAGCCCCATCGACCAGAATGCGGACGGCTTTACCCATTCGACCCTCCAGCAGAATTTACCATCGCACGCCCGGGGTCCCAGGGATGCGGATCGAGAGTACACTTCTCCGCATAAATTCTTTGGGCCACCAGTTCTGCAGCTGCAGGAGCTTGAGTAATCCCCAATCCTTCGAATCCGCCAACTAGCCAGGTTTGATTCCAACCTGGAACCGGGCCGATCAGCGGCTTTCCATCGACAGTCGCAGCCCGTGCACCGGTCCATGACCGAAGAATCGGAAGGCTGCGAATTCCTGGAACAAAACGATCGCAGCGATCGATAACCTTTTGCATCATCTGCGGATCCACCTTGCCAGCAGTACCCGGTCGTCGAGAAGATCCCAAACAGAGTTGGTCGGTTTGCCGAGGAAGAATTGCACATGCCACCGCTTCACCCGCGACATCGTGTGCCCCCTTCTGATAGCCCGCTTCCACTAGATGATGACGGATCACGCCAGTGCCACGGCCAGTGATCGCCAGGTGACCTTCGCGGGGAAGGATTCGCAGTGATTTTTTCCAGGGGCTCTCGGCATCATTCCACTGATCCAGCAGTGAAATCCCCGTGGCGACGATCAGGGCATCCGCTTTCAGTTCCTCGCCATTTTCAAGTGTGATACAGCCGTCACCCAGTCCGACCACACGACGATTCAAACAAGTTTCAATTTCAGGAATGTTCTTCCAGAGCTCGGAAGCCACTCGCGGGGCATAGATCACTCCATCTTGTGGAATTTGCAATCCACCTGCGAGGCTCCTGGACAGGGCCGGCTCCAACTTCATCAGTTCAGAAGTGTCGAAGATCTGGCAATCAACACCAGCTGCCTGCAAGCGATTTCTGGAATCTCTGAGCTGTTCCAATTGCTCATCATCCTCTGCAACCCAAAGGGTCCCGGTATTCCAATAACCCTGATCGCCAACCTGCCCACTGAGCAGCTCTCTCCACTTTTCCCGCCCCCGAAGACAAAGCTGCAATACATCGGGATCTCCATCATTGACGACGATGTGTCCCATACCCGCAGCAGTCGCACCTTGTACCCCGACTCCCGGACCCGCCTCGATCAAGGTGACTCTGCTCCCCCGCTGGGCCAATTCGCGGGCACAAGAAACCCCGACAATTCCAGCACCGATCACTATAACGTGGTGACGATCCATCAAATCCTCCCCAACGCATTCTGGTAAACGACCTCTGTTTTCTTTGCGCAACGATCCCACGTAAAGGTTCGTGCGTATTCCTGTCCGCTCAGAATATTCTTGGCGGAAGTCTTGATGGCGTTGACCAGCGCTTCGGCAATCGACTCCGGATCTCCAGCATCGCAGGGGTAACCATGCCCCCCCGCCACTTCAGGTGCGGCTCCGCTCTGTGAAATCACGACAGGAGTTCCACATGCAAGAGCTTCGAGAATTGGTAATCCGAAGCCTTCGTAATATGTACAGAAGAGAAGCGTTTTTGATTGCCGGTAAAGTGCAGCAAGGATTTCCTGCTTTTGCCAGGACAGACGAATGATTCTTCGCTTGCCGGCATTCCTGATCAGCGATTCCACTTCCTCTGAACGATAAGTCGATTCACCGACAAGGATCAAAGGACAGTTCGGCTCCAAGTCTGCAGCCAAAAATCCGGAGATGATTCCCTTCAGATTTTTTCGGGCAGAAACATCCCCAACATAGAGAATCCCTCCTGTTGGAACCCCCAGGGCTTCAAGGATATCGACATCTTCCTGGTTGGAATTTTCCGAAAAAAAGATGTCATCGATGCCATGCTGAACCACTTTTACTTTTCCAGGTTCACATTCGATATGACGAAGGAAATCTTCCTTGGTCGTTTCGCTGACAGAGATAATCCGATCACATTCGTTAGCGATTTGCCGATATCTTTCGACTTTTTTCCGGGCAAAATCTTGCGTTGAAAATTGATCTCCATGGCCCAATTCCGGAAGGATATGAAAGACATCATGCAGAGTCGCCACTCTTGGAATCCTCGAGTTCAGAAGTGGCCAACGAGGAACACGTGCGTCGGTCACGTGAATCACATCCACTCTTCTGGATAACGGCCATATCGGCTCCTGAATCCAGAACTCACGAGCACTCGATGCCTGAAGTCGGTGTTTTCGATGTTGGAAATGGGAATAACGGGTTCCGATTTCAAGACGAACTTGACGCTGGGAGAGCGCTTTTGTCAGCCCTTCTGTATAGCGACCAATCCCCGTTGGCTTCGGGGTACATGCAGCTGTCGCATCGATGGCGATGCTTAACACAGTCGTACCCCCTTCCTCTAACAACTTGAACACAACTCATAATGACTCACGACCCAAGGCCTATGTTGCTCTCCCCTATGATGGGAATCCATGACGGAACGGATCATCTTTCTCAAAAATCAGCTCTCCCTGGGCACAGGGCCAAGCCCGTCCAAGAACCTTTGGTACGATACCGTTCTTCCCCGAGACCCAACTGGCCTCAAAATATCCCCCGAGAATACTTTCCTGAATCCAGTGATCTCCCGACTGAAGACTCCCACGATGAACTTGAGTGGCAACTGTCGCACTGGTACCAGTCCCACAGGGAGAGCGATCCCATTCCATACCAGGGCAAAGGACAAAGCTGCGAGCTCCGCGAGTCTCGCCTTCATATCTCTCAAGCTCACCATGTAATTCAATATGATCGATGAGAGCTCCTCCAGCTCCTGTGATTCCAGCAGATTCCAGTGCTTTACGGATCCGTGAGGTGTAATCGATCAACTTCGGCAAACCCGTCAAGTTGAGCGGAAGTCGATTCGAATCTGCGATAAAGAACCAATTCCCGCCCCATGCGATATCACCCGTCACAAGTTCACCGGGAGAAAGTTCAATCTCAACATCGAGACGATAACAATAGCTCTCCACATTCAGCACCGCGATACGACCGTCATCTTCGATAGTCGCTTCAACGATTCCGGCAGGGGTTTCCAAAGTGACTCTGTCGGACTTAAGCTTCCCCAGGTCTTTTAACGCTCGCACAACACCCATCGTGCCGTGGCCACACATTCCCAGAGGTCCAACATTATTAAAAAATATGACTCCATGATCACAACGGGGGTCAGCAGGTTTCAACAGAAGAGCTGCCACCATCGCTTCATGCCCTCTCGGTTCCCGGACGATGCCAGAACAAAGATCGCTGAAATTATGCTGTAGTTTTTGGCATCGCTCTGAAATCGAGCCGTCTCCCAGATCAGGGAAACCGGCAGTGATCACCCGGGTCGGTTCACCCTCGGTGTGCAGGTCGGAATAGTGAATCACACCACCTCCTGCCCCTGCGAAAGGAGTTTCGATCCCGGCCACCACAGAGGAAACCGGGATCGAAATCCAATACTCAGGAAGCGTGGCCTCTCTTGGCCTGCAGGTTTTCATCCAGTTTGGCGAGGAACTCCTCAGTCGTCAGGAAGGGTGTATCCCCTCCCACCAACAAAGCCAAATCTTTAGTCATATGACCCGCCTCAACAGTCTCAATGCAGACTGCTTCCAGATCTTCAGCAAACTGTTTGAGCGCGTCGTTTCCATCCATTCGTGCACGATGGGCGAAACCACGAGTCCAGGCGAAAATACTGGCGATAGGGTTGGTCGAAGTCGGATTCCCCTTCTGATGTTGACGGTAATGCCGGGTCACTGTTCCGTGAGCAGCCTCCGCCTCAACGGTATTTCCATCAGGGGTCATCAGCACACTGGTCATCAATCCCAGCGAACCAAATCCTTGGGCAACGGTATCTGACTGAACGTCTCCATCGTAGTTCTTGCAAGCCCAAACGAAGCCGCCAGACCACTTCATCGCACAGGCGACCATGTCATCGATCAGGCGATGCTCATACTCAATTCCGGCATCTTCAAACGCCGCCTTGAACTCTGCATCAAAGACCTCTTGGAAGAGATCTTTGAAACGACCATCGTAGGCCTTGAGGATCGTATTCTTCGTAGAGAGATAGACCGGCCACTTACGCTGAAGGCCATAGTTCATACATGCTCGGGCAAATCCACGGATCGATTCATCCAGGTTGTACATGCCCATGGCAATTCCTGGTGCCTCAAAATCCATGACATCGAAGTTCATCTGTTCACCCCCACCTTCGGGAGTAAAGGTCATCGTCAGTTTGCCAGCGCCAGGGACCAGAAAATCGGTAGCGCGGTACTGATCACCATGAGCATGACGACCGATGACGATGGGCTGTGTCCACCCCGGGACGAGGCGGGGAACGTTATCACATGTGATCGGCTCCCGGAAAACTGTGCCGCCAAGAATGTTGCGAATCGTGCCATTCGGCGAACGCCACATCTTCTTAAGACCGAACTCCTCCACCCGCTCTTCGTCGGGGGTGATGGTTGCGCACTTGACACCAACTCCATACTTCTTGATCGCTTCTGCTGCATCGATGGTGATCTGATCGTCGGTTTCATCGCGTTTCTGAATACCGAGATCATAGTATTTGAGTTCGACATCTACGTAAGGAAGGATCAGACGATCCTTGATGAACTGCCAAATGATGCGGGTCATTTCATCGCCGTCGAGTTCGACGACGGGATTATCGACCTTGATCTTTTCCACGAGTAGACTCCTTGGGTTTCATGGCCTTGGGGCCGGGGAAATTCCTGTTTGCTGAAATGTTCGCAAAGATTGATTCTAGGTCTTGACCGCCGCTGTGAAAAGCAGACCCAGCGAGGGAAAACTACCTTTGGCAGCCCCTGCAAAAGAAGAGCGATCTCTGGGAAACCACCTCACGGACGATTTCCCGACTACAGCGGGAGCACTCTTCTCCATCTTGGCCATAAACCTCAAAGGAATGCTGAAAGTAACCCGGTTCCCCCTCAGGATTGACAAAATCCCTTAATGTGGTGCCGCCTTTGTCCACCGCGACCTGAAGAACCTGCTGTATCTCCTCAGCAAGCTGTTGATAACGAACTCTCGAAACACGACCACAAGCCCTGTCAGGACGAATCCCAGATCTCCAGGCGGCCTCATTCGCATAGATGTTTCCGACCCCGGCTACGATCCGGCCATCGAGGAGATAGTCGCGAAGCTTCTTTTTTTTACCCCTCGACTGGCGAAAAAGGTGTTCTCCCAAATCGTCGGCTGAAATACCGCTAATCGGCTCTGGGCCCAGATTCTGAAGCAAGGGGTGCGGCTCTCCATTGGATTCCGCCCATGTGACAATCCCAAAGCGCCGAGGGTCGTGGTAACGCAGCTGACGATCACCCTGCATATTCCAGATGATGTGATCGTGTTTTCGCAATTCTTGTGTGGAGTCAGTGATTCTCAAACTTCCAGACATTCCTAAATGAACCAAAAGGGTGCCCCGAGTCGAATCGATCAGCAAAAATTTGGCTCGACGTCGTGTTTCCTGCCAATGAGCGCCCTCCAGGCAGCCGGCCAAATCCTCAGGAATTGGCAATCGCAGTTTCGGGCGGCGAACCTCGACCGACTCGATCTGCAGATCACGAATCAAATCGGCAATCCCCCTGCGGGTGGTCTCCACCTCGGGAAGTTCGGGCAATTGGGACCTCCTGTGACCCTAGATGGGAACTCTTCCGATATTTCGCAAAACTCTCATATAAGGGCTCCTGAGGGTGAATTTACGCTGAATTGGGCGTTTTCACGAGACAGTTTTAAAAAAAGATCCCTTGCAACGACCCCCATTCACAAGTTACCCGTAATTAAACGACGCATGTGCGTTGTCGCGAATTCAGAAGGGATGGCCGGTAATCCATGTCGAAACGGCTCGTGATCGTCGAATCACCCACCAAAGCCAAGACGATTGAAAAATACCTCGGCAAGGATTTTGTCGTCGAGGCCAGCGTCGGCCACATCCGGGACCTCCCATCGAAGGTGAGTCAGGTTCCCGAAGAGTATAAAAAGAAACAGGTCGTCACCGGAGTCACCGACGAATTCGAGGCGATCTACATCCTCGATGAAGATAAAAGATCAACCGTCAGTGCCATTCGTAAACGAATGCGAGATGCAGAGGAACTTTTCCTCGCCACTGACGCGGACCGCGAAGGAGAAGCCATCTCCTGGCACCTGCTTCAGGTTCTGAAGCCGAAACAGGGTCTCCCCGTCAAAAGACTGCGGCTGGGACAAATCACCAAGAGTGCCCTTGAAAAAGCCATCGCCGAACCCGAGGAGTTGGATACGCAGCTGGTCGATGCTCAGGAAGCACGCCGCATGGTCGACCGCCTCTACGGCTACCCCGTCTCCAACCTATTGTGGCGAAAGGTTGCCCAGGGTCTTTCTGCAGGTCGTGTGCAGACCGTGGCCATCCGCCTGCTCGTGGAACGGGAAAAAGAGCGCCTCATTTTTGTTCCCGCAGTTTACTGGGATATGGATGCTGAGTTTGAAACACAATCCAAAGAGACCTTCTCCGCCAAACTGCTGACCCTGGGCGGTCAATCGATCGCCCAAAGCAAAGACTTTGGTGACGACGGAAAACTGAAGAAAGAATCCAGCCAATGCATCGTTCTGGATGAATCCCGTGCGACCCAGCTCAAGGAACGCTTCGAGAACGGCACCTTCAAAGTTTCCTCCCTCGAAGAAAAACCTTATTCCAGAAAACCACCGGTACCTTTCATTACCAGCGGGATGCAACAAGAAGCCTCGAATCGCCTTGGATTCTCACCTTCAAGAACCATGCGTGCAGCCAATGCCCTTTTCCAAAAGGGCTTCATCACATATGTCCGTACCGATAACTACGTACTCGCACCCGAGGCGATGAATGCCATCGGATCCTTGATTGAGAAAAAGTACGGAGCCTCCGAACACGCTCCAAAGAACTTTGATCATCTCTCCAAGAACGCCGGTGGCGAACACGAACCGATTCGTCCCTCTGATTTTGACGACCCTCAAGAAGTTTCGACCAAGGTCGGAGATGATGAAGCTCGTCTCTACGATCTCATTTGGAAGCGCACCGTCGCCAGTCAGATGAAGCCGGCCACCGGCAGAACTGTGATCGTTGAGGTTGAGGAACAGCATGAGGAAGTTGCTCGGTATCAAGCCCGTGGAACGGTGATCGACCACAAAGGATTCATGCTCGCCGATCCGGCAGGAAGTAAGGAAACACTGCTCCCCGCCGTCGAAGTGGGCAACACGGTCTCCCTGTCAGAGCTCGATCCTGAAGAACACCGCACCCAGGCAATTGGTCGCTATACCGAAGCAGGGCTGGTCAAGGAGATGGAAAAGCGGGGTATCGGCCGTCCAAGTACATACGCTTCTATCATTGACCGCATCCAATCTGCCCAATACTCCTTCCGCAGAAACAAAGCACTCGTTCCAACATGGACCGCCTTTGCCGTCGTCCGTCTCATGGAAGAGCATTTTTCACAGATCATCGATTACGACTTTACTCGTCGTATGGAAGATGACCTCGATAGCATCTCGCGAGGTCAGCTCAATACGCAGGAATATCTGAAAAAGTTTTGGGCTGGGAATGGTGAAGCAGGTCTTGAGGGACTTCTTGAGAGCGGCATGGAAACGATTGATCCGGCACAGATTTGCCGGTTCCCGATGCCTTACGCAGGAGGGGACCCCATCCGCTTCCAGGATGAGGATGTCGTTTTAAGAGTAGGACGCTACGGCCCCTACCTCGAAGCGGGTGAAGTTCGCGGAAATGTTCCTGAAGAACTCCCCCCCGACGAACTGAATGCAGCGAAAATCGAAGAGATCATGCAAGCAGGAGCTCGCAAGGACGAACCCTTGGGACACTGCAGCGCCACAGGAAAACCCATCTTCCTCAAAAGCGGACGCTTCGGGCCTTATGTTCAGCGCGGTGATAACGAAAGCGAAGAGAAGCCTGAGTTCGCATCACTCCTTCCTAATATGGAGCCTGAATCTATCACCGCGGAAATCGCAATTCAGTTACTGGTCCTCAAAGAAGGTCGTCCTGTAGGAACCACACCAGAAGGCGATGAGATTCGAGTCTTTAACGGTCGCTACGGTCTCTACCTAAAAGCCGGCAAAGAAACGAGAAGCCTTGAGGAAAGCGATGACGCGTTCACTGTCAACGAAGAACGCTGCCGCTTCCTCCTTTCGCAGCCCAAACGTCGAGGAAGAGCAGCCGCCAAGCCACCGATTCAGGTATTCGAAAATGTCATCGAGTTGGAAGGTGCCACCATCCAAATCAAAGAAGGACGTTTCGGCCCCTACGCCACTGATGGGGAAACCAATGCCACCCTGGCCAGTGACATGGACCCTGCAAAGGTCAGTTCTTCAGAAGCAGCGCAACGGATTTTGGCCAAACGTGAACGAGATGCCAAAAAAGGTAAAAAGAAAAAGACCACCAAGAAAAAGGCCAAAAAGAAGGTGACCAAGAAAAAGGCCACGAAGAAGAAGACGACCAAAAAGAAAACGACCAAGAAAAAAACGACCAAGAAAAAAACCGGCGATTGATCGGTGATAAAAAAGACTCCGCCACGATTGGATTTTGGACACTCTCTCTGACTGCTTGAAGGTGCAGAACGTCCGCGAATCCAGCAGAAAACACCCTCGCTGGAATTTTGTAAAAACATTCACTGCTTGTACTATTGTTCGAGATGCCACTTTCATGACGACAATTTCATAGCGTCAATTTCTAGGCATCAATTTCATAGCATCAAATTCATAGCGTCAAATTCACAGCGTCAATTTCTAGGTTACACCCACAAATTTAGATAACACTTCTTATAAAGTCATCCGCCCTATAACGGTGTAACCATTAACATTTCAGCTCATTATCATGAACAATGAAATGACCTACTTCTATTCAAAGCACTCTTTGACACAACTTTGATCAATATATGCAACATAGAGTTTCGCTTTTTTCGTGGTACACTTGAAGGTAATCAATAAGTTACTCAGGAGAAATAATATAGAGTTCCCTTGAGTAATGGCTCTGACAGATTTCAAACATCTCGATTCTCTCTCACGATGTCTTCTTCATTCGAAGCCAAAGTGGCCTTCTTCATTCGAAGCCAAAGTGGTCTTCTTCATTCGAAGCCAAAGTGAGATTCAGCAGTCCCGACACCTCCAATGGTGGTCTATCGGTATGCGAAGAAGTTGTAGAGGAGAAATCATGCGACTGGATTCTTTGCACGTGAAACTAAAAAACCGCTTATTCACCAATGCTTGCCTATTTTTCGCCACCCATATACTCCTGATTCAGCTCTGCTCCACGTCAATGGCCCAAACCCCAGCAGACCGCTATTCAAATGAAGCGGCAACCAGGGGAATCGACATCTACTCCGGTTCCGTGGGAGGTTTCGGTGCAGGAATTGCGCTACTCGACCTTGACCTCGATGGCGACCCTGACTTTGTTTCCGTAGGAGCAGGAAACAACCTTCAAATTCTTGAAAATGATGGGAATGGTTTTTTCATCGATCGAAGTCCGAATCCCGCGTCCTCGGGGGTAACCGCTGCTATCTGTATCGCAGCAGGTGACGTCGATGGTGACCGGGATATCGACTTGTTTATAGGGCGACAGCTTCAACATGACCTGATTCTTTTAAATCAGGGAGATTTCCAATTCACCTCGTATGAATGGACTACGCCGGACCCGATCCTGAATACAACCCGAACAACTGGCGCATCGTTTAGTGATTTAAACGGTGACGATTGGTTGGATCTTGTAGTTTCATGCGGATCTTCT
>NZJA01000057.1 GCA_002691835.1 Planctomycetota bacterium | reverse complement strand
GTCATTGGTTCTTCCCGTTCTGGCGTTACCGAGAAGAAAATGGTCAGAAAACTTTCTATCCGCTAATGGTCATCCCCATCCCAATGGGATCGGTTGAAGCCGAAGAAGCCATCGCTTTCGAAGAGGACTTTGATCCTTGGGCAACAGTCGAAGAGGAGATCGCCGTCACTGAAATCCAGCCGGAACCATTCATCGAATCTACGGATTCCGAGATCGGATCGACCTTTGACGCGACTTCGACCTCACCGATGACTTACAAAATCCGTCAGGGAGATACTCTCTGGTCATTGGCGGTCCGATTCTACGGAAACGGACATCGATACGCCGATTTGATGGCTGCCAATCGAGCAACTGTTTCAGATCCCGGTCAGATGATCGTCGGCAGTACCATCGTCATTCCCAACTAATTCGAAGGGTTTCCTGTGGTGGAAGTCTCGATCAGGCTTCCACCACAGGATGATCCCTGTCCTGCTGTACACCCGAAACAGTGTCCCCCTGTCGCGATTTCCCGTCCCAACAGTTGCTCTTCAGTCACATTCCACAGATCTGGAACAATGTCGTTCGAAGAGTCCTCTGCCAAACCGATCTCCAGCATCTGATTAAAATCACAGTCATGAAGCCGACCGGTGTACTCAACAGAGAGAGTCTCCCGACACATCAGGCCCGGCAGTGTTTCATGGTTGAATGACTGATACAGCAGCTCCTGATATTCCTGCTCTTTTCCCTCAGCACGAAGCTGTCCCAAAAATCGTGCGATGGGCATATTCGTGATCGTGATCAATCGGTCAAAGACGATGTCGTGATCACTTTTCAAAACCCGTCGGTATTCCGATTCCAATTTTTCAGCCGCGGGTGGCAGCGTGGCTCCACCGGGATTGAACACAAGATCGAGTGATAAATCTGTGGCGGCAGAAATCTTTCCCTCCCGCTTTCCATACCCCAAACGGTTGAGTCTCCTCAACCCGCGAAGGCTTTTGTCGAAAACCCCTGTTCCCCTCTGTCGATCAACATTTTCGGGGGAATGACAGGGCAGACTGGCAATCACGTGAACGGCATTCTGCGCCAGAAAATTTGCCAGAGAAGATTGATCTGGCTCTTCCAGAATCGTCAGGTTACAGCGATCGATCACTTCAAGATCCCTCGCCCTGGATTCCAACACCAATCGCCTGAATCCGGGATGCAGTTCGGGTGCCCCACCCGTTAAATCGACCACCGCCAATTCTGGAAGTCGATCCATCAGAGCAAAGCAAGCCTCGATACCAGAGTCCGAAAGCTGCTCCGTCCGGCGAGGACTGGCTCCGACATGGCAATGATGACAGCTCTGATTGCAGACCCGCCCCAGATTGATCTGAAGAACTCGAGTTGCCGATCGAATCAGAGGATCAGCCAATTTTTGCCGGAAACATTCCGACCAGTTTTTCTGCAAGGATTCGTGCCTTTCTGATGAATCGGGTCACATAAGGCAAATTAGTCGGGTCTGACCACAGAAGGAAACACATACAAAAAATATTCCATTAGCTAACTTCAAAACGCTTTGTTAATCACTAGAATGTATTTACACAGGAAGACACCCTATCCCGAATCAGCGTTCGGCTTAGGATTCGGCCCCGCCGTTAAGGCATTGGGTCAACGGCGAGAAAGGAAACTCATCCATGCTTCGTATCCATTTCGGTCTCATCATGGCAGCCCTCATCATGCTCTGTTCAACGGCTGTCGAAGCTCAGACATATAAGCTCAGTGCGCCCAACACCAGCAACCTTCCCGGAGGATCGCTGGCAGCGGACATTTTAATGACAAACCTACCTGAGTCCGCTCAAGGCTTTCAGTTCGGTATCAACTACGACCCGACCATTCTGACCCTTGACTCCGTAGTCCAGGGCTCGACTCTTCAGAGTCTCAACTCTGGTGATGGAGCAGAATTCTTTCACATGGGTGAACCGACAGGCAGTGGTGGAATCACCGTGGGTGCCATCGTCAGCCTCGCGCCACCCCTGCTCTCGATTCCTGCAGGATCTGACCAGAGTATTGCCAGACTTAATTTCTTAGTTCAGTCGACTGCGACTCCGGCACAGATTTCACCTCTGACCTTCACCAACAGTCTTGGATCCCCTCCAGTTCTTTGTGTGATCTCCGTCAACGGCGCTTCACAGAGCCCCATCCTTGAGCATGGATCCGTGACCGTCGAAACTCCTGCTCCAACGGGTCTTCAGGTCGTCCTTGATGACGCCTGTGTCTGCACCGGAACTGCTTCATGGACCAACGGTGGAACCTACGATTCGATCATCGTCTCGATTGATGGAATCGCCTCTTCCTACGCCGGCGACACCCAGAGCATTTCGCTGAACCTGAATGACGGAGTGGCGACAAACGTCGACGTCTACGGAATCAGCAATGGACAAGATTCCGTTGCAACGTCAACTTCCTACACTTGCAACAGCACTCCGCCAAATGCTCCGATCTCTGATCTCTCCTGCTCTGTCGATCACGATTCGTGCACTGCGACCCTGAGCTGGGTCAACAACAGTCCAAACTATCAGGCTCTTGAGCTGAAGGTGGACGGTCAGTTGATCGCAACTCTCGGTGGAACTGAAACCACTACCACCTACGTTCTCCCAGCAGAAATGACTCTCTTCACCTTGGAGATCTCCGGGCTTGGAGAGTGTGGCGAGGCCCTCGCAGGAATGAGTTGTGAAGCTGAGTGTCTTCCAGAGCGCTTCCGTCGAGGTGACGTCAACTCTGACACCCTCGTGGATATCTCTGACGCTATTGGAACGCTTTCCTACCTGTTCCAGGGAACTCCCATGGTCTGCCTCGATGCCATTGACACCAACGATGACGGTGGGATTGATATCTCGGATGCGATCTCAACCCTGAGCTACATCTTCGCTGGTGGAACTCCACCTGCCGCACCTGGACCAAGTACCTGCGGTGTCGACCCGGCTTCGGCCACTCCGGATCCGCTCGATTGCGCGAACTACGATACGGCTTCCTGTAACTAACCGTTTCAGATCCCAATGAAATTGAAAAGGGCCCGCAGGGTAATCCCCTGCGGGCCCGCTCCATTTTATAGATCCAATTCTCAAATCGTTTCGAAGAGGTGACCAAACTTCGTCTTCTTGGTCTTGAGATAATCGACGTTGGTCGTGCTGACTCCCAGTTCCAGAGAGACTCTTTGCGAAACTTTGATACCGTTCTGGATCAAACCCTCCACCTTGGCGGGGTTATTGGTCAACAAACGAACAGTATCCAGGTTCAGCACCTGAAGGATTTTGGCTGCAGCAGAGTACTCACGGAGATCTGCGGCAAATCCAAGATGGTGATTCGCTTCAACAGTGTCCAATCCCTGAGATTCCTGCAGGTGATAAGCCTCAATCTTTTTGGGAAGTCCAATCCCGCGCCCTTCCTGAGGGAGATAGATCAGAGCTCCTCTGCCCTTACCGCCGATCATTTTCAAGGAATGATCCAGCTGCATACCACAGTCACAGCGCAGTGAACCGAAGATATCCCCTGTCGCACAAGAACTGTGAACTCGGACTAACGGAGGCTCTTCGTCAGCATCTTCAAGATCGCCCATACGGAGCACAGTCACGGGTTCACCTTCGTCGGTTTTCCAACAATCCAGTTCAAAGACCCCGTAAGGCGTCGGGATGCTGGCGGAGCTCAATTTTACAGGCAGCTCAGGAGCAGCCTCCTCGATCGCTTCCCGCTCGCGACGATAATCGACGATACTGTCGATGGTTCCGAGGAGCAGGCCATGCTTTTCAGCGAACTTTTCCAATTCAGGTGTCCGCGCCATCGTTCCGTCATCATTCATGACTTCGCAAATGATGGCGGCGGGCTGAAGACCCGCCATTCGAGCGAGGTCTACCGAAGCTTCTGTATGACCGGTCCTACGAAGAACCCCTCCAGGCTTTGCTCTGAGAGGAAACAGGTGCCCGGGTCGATTGAATTGTTCAGGCTTCGAGTTCGGGTCCGCGAGGAGACGGGCCGTGTGGGCACGATCGGCTGCGCTGATCCCGGTGGAGATGCCATCTGAAGCATCCACAGAGACCGTAAAGGAGCATTCTCCGGGCAAGGTGGGACGGTCGATCATCGGTTGAAGATCGAGACGGTCACACATTTCAGCTGCCAGCGGAGCGCAGATCAAACCTCGACCCTCGAGGGCGCAGAATTTGATCTGTTCATCGGTCGTCAGCTCTGCGGCCATGACGAGGTCACCCTCGTTTTCACGATCGGGAGCATCGATCAGAATGACCATCCGGCCTCTGGCGATCTCCTGAATCAGTTCCTCCACTTTGGCGAATGCCATCGGTATCTCCCATCTGAAGGTCTATCACCGATCTGACCGGATCGAGTCCAATGTTTCAATGGTTTGGACTCTATTGTCCCTATTTTATGACCGGTATGGGCCGATGGCACTGAATCTGAGACTTATTGAGGCAGGAATTCCACACCCTTGAGTCGACCTCCAAGCCTCTCTCCAGTCTCTGAAATCTGTTCTATCAGGAGATTTGTGGCTTCAGGGAGCTCCCGAGTCCCCCAAACCTGAATCAGGCACCGACGGGTTTCAGGGGACGTTTTTGTTCTCTGGGAATCCTTGACCGCGTTGGCGCAAGGCCCTTGGGAATCGGCAAGGCAGATCAAGCCCGCGATATCAATTTCCTGACCCGATGCGTTAAAGACGTAATTTTGCCCCAGCTCACCCAATTGAATGGAAAGATCTCCTTCGACCCGATCCAGATCGACAACGCTCAGAGGTAATCCAGAAAGTCGGGAAGCAGAATTGCCTAAATCCACCAAAGGAAAGATGGAGGAGAGCTTTCCTTCTGAGGCCGCTTTTTGAAGCCACTCACTCGATGGTTTACCTCGACCAGCAGGGCGATATCCCCCTTGTCGAAGCAGTGTCCTCACAGCCTTGCGGGTTTCCTCAGTCATCCCTTCACAAGGAAATTGCGGACTCAGCATTTCCTGAAGCCACTGGGGACTCTCACTTCCCTGAGCTTCTGGCAATTCGATGACCACCCCCCCGGGGTCAAGATAAGGATGCTCCAACACTTGAACCTGGATCACTGATCCACCAACCCTTTCTCAAGCCAGACCCTCACACCGATTCATATCTTCACAGAGGGGCTCTCCCTATGGTGAGCCTTGCCCGACAGGGACTCGCCGATATCATCAACTCTTCAGTCATTGGATCCTCACTCAGTCCATGTCACAGTCCATGTCAGGGGGCAGATTGCCACGGGAAACTTCTCCAGTCCACGGGAAGATTTTTCTCGCTCCAGGAATGGATGCAGAGTTGGGCACTCGTCTTCTTCAGCTCCCTGCGATCCGCATCATTTCAGAGGGACGTCGGGGTCGATTGGAACAAGTCGAAGAAGCAGGGGTCCCATACGCCCGCAAGGTTTATCGAGTTACCAAAAAATCCATCCATGGAACTGCGGTCCGCTGTCTTCCAGCCTTCATGCGCTGGGGGCGCGCTCGGCGCTCTTGGAGAGCGATGATCCAAGGGGAAGCCAAAGGTCTCCCCCTTCCCCGTGCTCTCTCGCGAATTGAAAATCGACAACAGGCTCGACTCGTAACGACCTGGATTCCGGGGGAACCTCTGCATCTCTGGCATGCCCGCCAGCTGCAGCGGGATCCCTCTGAAGAATGGCAACGCCAATTCGCCGACTGGCTCGGTCAACAATTGCACAAGATCTTTGCATCCGGTTTGGCCACCAGAGATTTGTCACCCAATAATGTCCTCATTGCAGGAGAACTGAAGGGACCATGGCAGTTCCACGTCGTCGATCTGGATGAAGCCCGAATCCAACAATATGCCGAGGGTGAAACGTTTATCGATCAGGTCATCTACTCCCTGTCACAGGTAGGACATCTTCCGCCGACAATTTCCCCTTCATTAAGAATGAGAGCACTGTTTTCTTTTCTTCGAAATGGCGGACAACGCTGGGCTGAAGACCAAGGAGATTTTTCTCTGACTTCCACCACTCATAAGAACTCCAAAAGAGCGCGGAAAAAATTCATTCGACAAATCGTTGAAGGCGTCCAAAGATTTGATCGAAGAAAAGAGCAACACCTCCTGAAAGCTGGCAGAACTGGTCGTTATGCCGGCTGGGGTCTGGACGATGAGGGCTGTCCGCTTCCCTACGAGGGCGCTCGGGAACTGAGCTGAAGCTTTAGAACGACTCAGAGCTCCGACTGGAAACAACTGACCTCGCGGCAACCTGATCAAACTCAATACTGACCCCATCTTTTCCCACTCTGCCAAAACGCAGAACATCCGTGGGGCAATCGTGGACACATGCGCCGCAGCGAACACACTGGGGGTCCTCCATCGGTATTCCCTGTCTGGCAAAACTCATGACATCGATTCCTTGATGACACTGCGTGGTACAAACATTGCAGGAGATACAGCGGGACTTTTCAGCAAAGATCCGGAATCTTGAAAATCGAGCATAGATATTCATCAATGCCGCCAGGGGACAAACAAATCGGCACCATGTTCTCCCTGAGAAATGCCAGTAGAGCCCCACTCCCAAAATTCCAGAAAGAAAAAGATCGACAAACCATTCATAATTTAGAAGCGGAATTCCCCTCTGAATTGCCAAAGACAGCGCACTTCCCCACTGTCCGGGAAGAGTCTCAGGGAGCCCCCATGCCAGGACTCTCCCCAGCAACATCAGGAAACACAAGAGCAACATGAATTGCCCCACGAGATTCCAACTTCGAGGCCTTTCCCCTCGCGGCATTTTGTGTCGATGGTCATCTCCCAAAGTCTCGGCGAGTGCACCGCAAGAGCAGATCCAACCGCAATAAACTCCTTTACCCCATTTCCGAATTGCGAGAGGCAAGAGAACAAAGGTTTGAATCAGCGAAATGACACACCAGACGATGAGTGGCTGCTCTGTAAAAATATTCCAAAAGAAAAGTGGCCAGGCGAGAATGAGACCAAATGCACGCCAGTATTCCCGACCACCCGAAGTCACCGGGAAAAGAGCATCTGCGAAACTCAATCCCCAGCCGCTGTCAAAGAATCCATGAGCCCCGAGTAATGGCAAGATCCAGTAAGGCAATAGAAACAATGGCACTGCCTGTATCCAGAAGAGACACCATGTCTGTCGACGGATGTAAGGAGACGGGCGCTTTCGAATGCGTCGGATTCCAAAAATCAGGACGAGCAGTGTGTAGAGCAAGCTGTACCAAAAACCCGGCTGATCCATTGCCGGGGTCAGTACTCCCAGAAGCCCTCCAGAATCTGGAAACAGCCTTTGCCACCAGATATCCAGCCCAGCAGGAAATCCTCCGAGGTCTCTCCAATTTTCGGCGATGGGTATCGAGAGCCCTGTTCTCTTCCAGTGATATAAAAAGAAAAAGAAAACCATGCAGGCGGTCAGCGAAAACCACCAGAATAATCCTCGATCGCCCCTCATCCCCAATCCGCAGCGCCGTAGTAATTCGATGGGTGCTTTGCGACCAATGAGTGTAAAAACCGCCGTCGCCGAAAGTATCTGAGTTTCTTTTCCGGGTCCCAGCAACTCCACATTCTGTGCTGTGATTTTCTGAACCCGTGATCCCGCGATTCTATGGATCGCCCCACGGGCTTCAGCTTCTCTCAATCTCAAGCGCTGAGATTGGGAAGCACTTCCCAAGGACTCCGAACGATGAACGAGTTGAACACGAGCTCCATTCTCGGCAAGTGCAACCGCAGTTTCACAGGCACTGTCTCCTCCACCGACCACGAGAACATCCTGTCCTCGAAATGCGCTCGGGTCATGACATATGGAAGAAACGTGATCGAGTTCCTCGCCGGGAACATCCAGTCGTCGATGCTCACCACTTCGACCGAGCGCCAATATCACCCGGTGTGCCCGGATATGACTACCGTCGGTCCACTGGACCTTGAGAATCGATCCTTCTTTGTGAACCGAATCCAGAGTGGCCGACTGCGGTTGCAAATTCCGCTCCTGCGCCTGCTGCCGCAATGCGGACAAAAGCCCTTCACGATCCAAATCAGGGCTCGTCGGTAACGTCAGAGTGGTATCGAGTCTGAGCTCAGGGGGATCCGTAAAAATCGGCTTCCCCTGAGGATAGTTTTCGACTGTTTCCAGCATTCTGGCGGCTTCATACCAGGCGAAGTCGATTCCCAGTCTTCGTGCCTCCACCGCCGCCGAGAGACCTGATACTCCCGCACCGACGATCACCAGGGGCGTGACATCCGAAGGGCACTCCTGACCATCAGAAAGCACTCTTCGCACAACTCTCGACCCCGAATCGACAGCATGCTTGAGAAGCGGAACTCCGGTCAATTCTCCGACGACAAACAGCCCGGGAACGGCAGTAGAAAAATCGGATTCGACAGCAGGGAGTGGCTCTTCCTTCCCCCCCGGCCAACGCAGATGAAGCCAGTCGGCGTAGCGACCCAGAAGGGAAAGCACCACAGACTACACTCCGTGAATCGACTGAACCTTGCGGTCGAGGTGATCGATAAAGATCTCCGGATCGAGCCCTTTACCGACTGCACGCTCCAACAAGTCCAGCGGCATAAACTGCCTGCCGGGTCGATGGATCCGCTCCCTGAGCCACTCCAAAATCGCTCCAAACCTTCCCGCAGCCACCTCAGCGTCGATGTCGATCTCTTCAGAAATCGCCTGATGGAATTGGGCGGAATACAGAGATCCCAACAGATACGTTGGAAAGTAGCCAAAAGCTCCAAAGCTCCAGTGAATATCCTGCAGAACACCATCACTGAAGTTAGGCGGAGTCAATCCGAGGTACGACTGCATCTTTTCATTCCAGGCTTCGGGAAGATCGGCCACAGCGAGGTCGCCACTGAAGAGTGCCTGCTCAATCTCAAAACGTAGGGCGATATGCAATCCATAAGTCACTTCATCGGCATCTACCCGGATCAGCGAAGGCTTTACAGGATTCACCGCAAGCGCCATGTCATTAGCACTGACATCTTCGAGAATTCTTGGGAAGTACTTTTTCATCAATGGTAGAAAATGCGCCCAGAAAGCTTCGGTTCTACCGATGTCGTTTTCCCAAAAACGGGATTGGGATTCGTGGATTCCCAAGGAAATCGCATCACTCATCGGAGTATGGACCCAACGCTCTTCAAAGCCTTGCTCATACATCGCATGGCCTGCCTCGTGGATCACTCCGTAGAGGTTACTGGTAAAGTTGTCCTCGTAGACCCGGGTGGTGATTCGCACATCAAAGGGCGCGACCGGAGACGTACAGAATGGATGAGAGGTCAGATCAAGCCCCCCCCGGCTGAAGTCATAGCCCAACTCCGTCGCCACTTCTTTCGAAAATTCCAACTGACGATTCTTGTCCCACGGACCCCGGAAAAACTCGGGCTCTGGAAGTGCTCGGGCCACCACTCGATCGATAATCCCTTTCAGCCCAGGAACCACTTGATCACAGATGGACTTGAAGTCGGTACTCGTCATCCCGCGCTCATACTTATTCATCAGAACATCGTAAAGACAGTCTTCATCTTCACGAAGGTACTCGGCTTCAGCTTTTTGGAGTTCCACTTGGCGCGTCAACATCGGAGCAAAAGCGGAAAAATCGTTTTCTTCCCGTGCTTTTTGCCAT
>NZJA01000056.1 GCA_002691835.1 Planctomycetota bacterium | reverse complement strand
GACGGCCCCAGCATTGAAATCCACAGATTCAGACTTCATTTGAGGTTCTGTGTTTATTGGAAGACGATGCGCCAAAGACGATGCGACGAGAGGAAAGATGCTCCGTCTGATGCGAAACAGCATGAAATGTGAAATAGAGTGAGATGTGAAATAGAGTGAGATGCGAACCAGACCGAGAATCCAGACCGAGAATCCAGACCGAGAATCCAGACCGAGAATCCATCGTGGCCGGAAGAAAAGAAGGCCACGACTGGCGAGGACGACGGGACTCGAACCCGCAACCACCGGATCGACAGTCCGGGACTCTAACCAATTGAGCTACGTCCCCTACCAGTCGTGGCCCCAAATCATCATGAAGGCGGATCGCTGTTCATGAATCGTCTGCGGTTGCCACAGAAGGCAGGTTGGCGGAAAAGAGATCACATCAAATTACCGCCAGAGAGAAGCATATCCCTGTCAGCCTTTCTGTCAAGATCACCTCGAAGCAAACCGGGAAGGACTTCCGAAACCGGCGGAAAAAACAGGCACAACCCTGCGGGTATGGCCGAAAATCTTCTCTCCAGAATCTCAGATCTCCTCAGAAAAGCTGCAGGACTGCCCAGAAGCCGATGCCGAAATTCAATGCCAACTTTGCCACCAAACCGATGGCTCTGCCCACCGCAGAAGCCAATCCGACCTTGATCGCCTGGTCGGCATTTGCAGAGTCCTCGCCGTACAACTCCCCCATGATCGCCCCAACAAAGGTCCCCAAAACGATCCCCACGAGGCCTCCCAGGAGAGGAATGATGAGATTTCCGAAGATCGCCCCAACAAATCCTCCGGCCATACCACCGAAGGCCCCTCGCCAGCGGGCCCCTGCAGCCTTGCCACCGATCAGACCGCTCAAAAACTCAAAGCCCTCCGCTAACAGTCCTAAACCGATCAAGGTGATGACCTGAAGGCCACCGACCAGCGTTTCACCATCTTCACCGGCCCAGCCACCCGCCCAACAGGCGATGGCCAGCAAGGCCGGCAAAAACTGTCCCGGGAATCCCAAGGCGACAAGAAAACAACCGATCAATGCCCCCCCCGCAAGAACGAGGTGGTAGATCCCATCGAGGGACTCCGCTAGGGTTAAATCCATTGGGCCTTCCTTCAGAAATCAGGGCCTGCTGTTTGATCCTTCGGAAAGGATGCCAGCTTGAAAACCAGAGACAAGACCCCACTCACGGTTGGGAAAACTCCATCGATGACGGTTGTGGAAATTCCATCGATCCACTCCCTTGCGCGCACGCTCTTGCTAATTCCGCTTCTTCTCACCCTCCTGAGTGGATGCGGTTCGACCTCAACCGTTGTCACCGACACAGCCAGTTCTGAAAAAACGACGGTTTCAGAGGAATCGTATTCCAGAGTTTTCGCTGAAGACGAGCTGGTCGGGTACGTCGGTTTCCGCAAGATTAACGTCAAAGTCGGAAAAACCACCAGCGACCTCGGAGTGTTTCAGGTCTACAACTCAGCCTTCGAACTTTTGGGGACCTACGATCAATCAGGGAACACCCGAGTCTTCCGCCGAAATGATCAGGTTCTCTTGGGAACCTTCGCCCCGGAAGACTCTGTCAGGCAAATCACCGGACTGAGTGGAAAAATCCGTATTGTCGACGGTCTCCAGTAAATTTTGACCGGAGAAGGAGCACCGCGTGCTCTCTGAAAAAACACGCCTGCTGTTCTGCCTGTTTGCAGCTTCCCTGCTGATCCGTCTCGTCATGATCACCCATATGGCTGTCCATGACATCGGTTTCCAATTCCCTTTCGTCGATGAAATGACGAATGTTGATCAAGCTCGAAAGTTTCTGGATGAGGGTCCGACAGCTGGAACTCCATGGTGGAAACCTCCCGGATACCCTGCCGCTCTGGCGCTCGTCGGATCTGCCTTCGAAAACTTGGGACCTTCAGGTCAAGGGGTCCCGCTGGCCTATGCTTGGGTCGTCAAAATGTTGCAGGCATTTCTCGATGCCGGGGTCACCGCTCTGCTCGCTTCAGTGGCATGGCGCTGGAGTGGTCGTCGAGCGGCTCTATGGACAGGGATTCTTCATTCCCTGAGCTGGATATCTGCTTACTTCACGGGCCAATTTCTCGACACCACTCTTTTCTGTTTTTTCATCGTTCTGGGTGTCGAACGACTCGACAAGGTGATGAATCCAGAAGAAGGCTCACCAGTATCAGGCCGTGAAAAGTCCTGGGCCTTGATCGGTTTCGTGACCGGAATGGCGGCGATTACCCGAGCGATCGCACTGCCACTGGGTCTTGTCTACGGAATCCTCGCAATTCGATCCCACTGGAATTCTCCATTCCGCTGGAATGCCATCTCTGCACTCCTCCTTGGATTTCTTCTCTCCCTTGGTCCTGTCATGGCTCTCAATCGCTGGGCGGGAGATGACCAGGTCATCGTCAGCTCAAACGGAGGCATCAATTTACTGATCGGAAATAGGGCTGGGGGTGAAATCGGCGCTGATGGCCTGACCTCTGTGGCCGCCGGTCCCCGCTGGGATCAATTACTCAAATTGGCAGATCATCTCGAAAAGCCCTCAGAGCGAAGTCGCCTATATACCCGGCTCGCCATTGCTGAGATCACTGCGGATCCCAGCGCATGGATCCAGCGAATGGGTGTCAAAGCTCTGGCACTGATTTCAGCCAGAGATGTTCCAAACAACAAAAACCTTGTCGCAGAAGAGCAGCAAAATATCGTCCTGAAAATCCTCCGATACGGTCTGGGAACCTCAGGATTCCTGATCACTCTGCTCATCTATGGTGCATGGAAACTTCGCCGAGAATTATGGAGCAGGGGTCTTCCAGTCATGGTGACCATCCTCACTCTCGCTTTTCTTACATGGATCTTTTTTGTCGCTGGCAGATACCGTGTACCAATTCTGGCCCTCGGCTGCATTCTGGGAGGCATCGGTCTCAGTCGATCCTCACTTCAATGGCGAGATGCCTTCCTGTTAATTCTTCTGAGTATTTTGATTCACCTGATCCCTATCCCCTCCCGATCATTGATGGAAACTTACTGTATCGACCCGATGGCTCTCGGTTACATATACGAACAGAGGGGAGACCTCCCTCAGGCCGAGGAATGGTATCAACGCTGTCTTGCTGAAGACCCTGATGACGTCAGGGCTTTACATAATCTGGGGCACCTTCTCCAGAACCGTGGGGATTTCGAAACGGCCCTGAAGTACTTTGAAAATGCGGTAGTCGCAGATCCAAATCATGCTCCTTCATGGAATAGCCTCGGAACCATGCTAACGACGGTGAACGGCCCGCGAGCCCTTGAAGCGGTACGCAAAGCAGTAGAGGTCGATCCGAAATACACCAATGCATGGCTCAATCTGGGACAGCTCCTAGAGTCCCAGCAGATGTATCCGGGAGCACTGGATGCCTATCAGAGATCTCGTCGGCTTGAACCAGATAACCAGCTGGCGATCCTTCTCGAAGCGAGAGTCCGCCTTTTACGGAATGAGCCGAATCAAGCCCGAAGGCTGCTGAACAGGCTCGTCGATCAGGATTTGGTTCCGGGGCTGACAGAGCTGAAAGAACGACTCACCGAACAACTGGAGACACTTCAGGCTGAGCAACGATAAAAGACGAAAATCCAGCAAGCCACTCCACCGAAACTTCAATCAAAAGAATCCAAACCTTCACTCAGGGACGCATTTTCCCTTTCCAGATGGTCAGATAATCTCGTCGGGTTTGTGATTTGTCATCACTTCCAATCCAAACATAGTTTCCAGTAATGATATCCATCTGCCCATCCCGATCGAGGTCGTCAACGTATACAGCGGAATGCACCGGATTTCCGACCTCCAGAGTTTTGACATCCCAGGCTTTGCCAGCCCCCAAGTTTTCAGCCCAAACGAGAGAATCCCACTCACCCCATTCACTTTCTGGCAACTGGGGCATGAATGCTGCGCCAACCACATCATAGTCACCGTCGCCATCCAGATCACCAACGGCTGCTCGTTCACAGCCCGGTAACAATAAGATCTCATGGAATTCGACGAATTGACTTCCAACCCTTTCCAACCAGCGAACACCATGAATCGGTTTCGGAGTGTGGTCATCCAGGGTGTCTCCATTCACCAGCAGCAGATCGCGGTCTCCGTCACGATCGATATCAACCCGCATCAAATCTGAAGATCCCCATGCGGCATGAGGCAAACGAAGGAGCTCCTTCATTGTGAAAACGCCATCTCCTTCATTCGTGAATTGAATCAAAACTTCATGCTCTTGTGAAAGCAGGGCAAGAATATCTTCGTCACCATCATCGTCAATATCATCCAGAATCGCTGCTACGAATCCGTCGCGCTCATCTAACGTTTTCACGACAAACTGTTCCTGAATATTCTTCAACCAGAGAAGCTGACCCGGCCCACGAAAACCGAAAGCACAGACCACCATGTCTGTATCCCCATCGAGATCAAGATCAGCAGCATCGATATCGCAAGCTCGTCCCAAAGCGACTGGGACGGAGACGTTTCTCCAACCCCCATCTTCAAACAGAATATAAGAGACACCCCCTTTTTCCTCATCGGTGGGGTCCATTCCGCCAAGACTCGCAACAAAAATATCGAGTCGGCGATCTCCGTTAAAGTCAGCCTGACTCATCGCAGCGGGGTAGTTGAAGTCCACAGGGCCAAGGAAGGGCCGAAGATTTGCAGAATCGATCTCCCCAAAGGGAATCGCCAACAATCGTCGGCTACGCAGTTCAGAAATCAAAAGCCCCTGTGGAACGCCTTGCGCTCCTTTGAACAACATGATGTCCGAGACCGCAGGGATTCTCTCCTTCTCCAGCCCCCTGGGAGTGAGCTCAACGACTTCAAATTGCAGATCTTCTTCAAGAGGATGGCGGATCTTTTCGAGTTTTTCTGGGGCTTCTTTCTCGTACCAATAAAGAGCCACCGCTAATTCTTCAGGAGTCGGGGGGGGTTGATTCCAAGGGCCACTCATCTCCGCCATCGAAAGAATGACCTTTTCCCAGGCCGACTTTGGCAAAGCATCTGCGGGCAGCGGGGCGTGACAGCGGCTACAGGAACCCATGACCAAATTATCCGCTTGGGCGATCTGTTCCTCTGTGAGCTCGGGAAGATCCTCACGCTTCAGCTTCGGTTCCACGGGTTTGGAATCAAGGCTTTGAGGGATCTCCCGGGAAACTGTCGTTTTCTGGGCAGGAGCATCAGGAATAGTCTTCTTAGGCTTTTTGGAGGTGGGTTGGCTTTCTCCTGTACAGCCAGAAAGCACGAATAACAGAAGCAGAAAAATTGCCACCTCAGACTGATCAGCCAAATTGGTCAGGCGAAGCGAACGTTGGGACTTCTTCACTGGTATCCCCCCCTCTTTGGCTCATATAATACCTTTTTGGAAGTTTGGTTCACCCTTTCGGTGCTGGGAACTCTCCCAGTCGGCAAATCGTAAGATCCACTGACCGTGCTACAGGCACCACAGGAGCTAAAATGACCTCATTTCGTAATCGATCCGGCTATCAAGGCCCGATATTCTCAATTCTGACTCTCGCAGTGATTTACCTGACAGTTATCTCTCCCGTACAAAATCCTCTTCAGGCGAAATCCGCTTCCCCGCTCGTCAGGCAAAATCCAGATCCGACCTTCAAAACTCCCGAAGCTCTCAAAAGGTTTGAAGAGGGTTGCTCAAAGTTCCTTGAAAAGAATTGGAAAGAAGCGACCAAGGCATTCAAAGAGGTTTTGAAACAAACAGCCGACAAGGCTTCCAGGGATATCATCGATGGGTACATCGATGCTGCCAAAGGTGGAAAAAACCTTGATCGGGTTGAAAAAGATATCGCTAAAGAAAATTGGCGAAAGGCATGGTCAGGCTGGCTCACCCAAGAGAAAAAATACGGAGAAACTCCCCTCTCTAAACTCCTACAGGAGCTTAGAAATCAGATCTACCCCGAACTGTTTTTTGATCTGGCCACCTTTGAGGAAAAGCCCCCTGAGCCTGAAAAGAAAGCTCGCGAAGCCTGGCCTGAAAATGAAACCCGCCTGACGAAAGATCCGGATGTCATCCATGAAGGCAAGGGAGCATTAGTCTGGTCGTCCGGAAATACCGGTGGAGGGGCTTTTGGCAACTTTGCTTTTGGACGCCTTCCCCTTGCGAGTCTTGAAGAGGTCATCGTCGATGACTACCGTTGGCTCAATTTTTCCGTTTATAACGAAGACGACAACTTTGGAAAATATGTTCTCTACTTTGGAACCGAACCGATTCAGGGTGGGAATCAGGCATGGGGAAACACCGGTGGAATCACGGGTCTCCTGCGGAATAACTGCTATTCGCACCAAATCACAATTCGGCGCAAGGGCTGGAACCATTTCCGTATCGACTTGCTCAAAGAGCTCAAAAAAGATCCGAATCTGACCTGGACCGACATTCAGGCATTGACGCTGATGACCGTGCCTCCTTCACACAAGAAGATGCTGGTCATCGATGCTCTGAAACTGGAGCGACCCTAAGTCAGATCATTCCTCGAATCGGTTTCCCTCAAGCCCCGTGATAACCAGCGACGGGCTTTGAATCCTTCGTCACTGTCCTCGATGATCCCTTGCACTGAACCTTGGCTCCAAGCGACGCGGTCACCGCTCATTCGCTCCGCTGTTTCCGTGGCTGAAATCTGCTGTCCCTGAGCCAGAACCTGACACTCAGCCGGAGTCAATTTTTGTTGCGGAAGGTGTGCGACCAAACGCTCCAGAGACCACCAATGATCCCGGCAAACCCGATCGAGAAGAACTGCATTTTCAAGGGTGTGGATACCACAAGAGAGACGGCGTAAACCCATGAGCATTGCAGGGATTCCCAAGGCCTCCCCCAAATCGCGAGCCAAGCTACGAATGTAGGTTCCTGGTCCACATTCAACTCTTACTCGACATTGATCCCCATCGAGCTCCAAGAGCTCCAAAGCATCGATGCGAACCCTTCTTGAAGGCAGCTCCATCGTCTTGCCTTCGCGAGCATTCTTAAAAGACCGGCGTCCTCCAATGCGAATGGCACTATGAATCGGTGGAACTTGATCCTGCTCGCCGAGAAACTGAGGCAGTACCGACTTCACCTCTTCGGCTGTCGGCGCACGTCTCCTCTGAGCAGGAGACCAGAGCGGGCCTTCAGCATCTCCGCTATCGCTGCCAATCCCCCACCAGATCGTTGCTTCATAAACCTTGTCATGCACCGTCAGCCAATGCTGAAACTTGCTGCCCATCCCACCGGTGAGGACCATGACCCCGCTGGCAAGCGGGTCCAGAGTTCCACAGTGCCCCAGACCGCGGAAACCCAAGAGCCTCTGCGCTCGATTGACGACGGCCCGTGAGGAGGGCCCCCGTGGTTTCCAAACGACGATGCCGCCATCCAGAACGCCTTCTTCGTTTCGCGATTTTCGGGAACGGCGACCCATACCACCCACAATTCCATCCGAAGCTCAAAGGTTTGACTGCGAATCACCACCCATAGAATTCGAAGATTAAAAAAGGGGTGCTTTCGAGTGCTTTCAGGGGACAAATTCGAAATCGGGTTGTGCGCCATTGTAGCCGCAGCTGCTGAGACATGCTGGATTACAACTTCAAAGACCTTTCGCCATCGAAAGGCCTTCGAAATTGGTGGAGGCGCCGGGAGTCGAACCCGGGTCCCGAAACGTTTCCCGCCGAGCTTCTACAGGCATAGTCCGTTATTTAAAACCGAGGCCAGCTCCAACGGACAGGATCCGATCCACGGTC
>NZJA01000055.1 GCA_002691835.1 Planctomycetota bacterium | reverse complement strand
GGTCGGTGCCTCGGGAGCCATCGCTGGAATTCTCGGTGCTTACTGGCTTTGCTATCCCCATTCACAGGTCACCATCCTGTTGTGGATTTACGTCATCGTCCGCACATTTGAAATTCGGGCGAGTTGGTTCTTGGGGATCTGGTTTGCACGCGACATCTTTCGAGTCTCCGTCGGACTTGAGGGAAACACCGCCGTCTGGGCTCATATTGGTGGCTTTGTTTTTGGAACCTGTCTCATCATTCCCTTTACTCCCCCTGGTCGATCGAACCGTGAACCGCGTTTCCGCTGGCTCGAACGTTCAGGACTGATTCGAAAATAAGGAAATCCCCATGCTTCAGGATCATCCGCTTCTACCGTGGATCGTCTTTCCCCTCGTCGGGGCCTTGATCGGCTATGCCACGAATTGGCTCGCTGTCAAAATGCTCTTTCGCCCACGTCAACCCTGGGGTGCAGGGGTCCTCAAATTTCAAGGAGTCGTTCCCCGTCGACAAGAAGCACTCGCCGACAGCATCTCAGAGACGGTTCAGGACGAACTGATCTCGCCTGAGGATGTCGCGGAACTGGTTCAGAAGATTGCCACCAGTGAGGATGTCCGCCAAAAGCTTCAGTCAAAAGTCGATGCCCTGATCGCCGAACAGCTGCAAAGCCTCGGACCCATGGCTTCATTCCTTCCTGGAGATTTAGTTGATCGCATCAAACTAAGGATCGAGCAGGAGATTTTTTCTTTCGTCGAGGAGATGGGACACGACCTTCATGGAGTGCTCGGAAGCAAACTCGATGTAAAAGGAAAGGTCCGCGAGCGAATCATGAACTTCGAGCTTGATCAAATGGAACAACTGGTCTTGAAAGTGGCTCGCAAGGAGCTGCGTCATATCGAAATTCTCGGTGGTTTTCTCGGACTCGCTGTCGGACTCGTCGAAGCAGGTCTGTTGCAGTTGTGGAACTGACCTTCAGAAACAGACGCTAAAAACTTTTGAAGACCTTGGCGATCCCCGGGCCTTCGACATGCATCGAAAACTCGTTGAAGTGTCCCCATGGCGTATGCAGGACTCGATACCCGACCGACTCCAGGCGTTCACCCACTTCGACCAAAATCTTCCGTGAAGCCTCGGGCTCAGCGGTCTCCTCTGCAAGGTGAGCAAAGGAGTGAAGCACGATCTGCTCAACCTCAACCTTGCGGGCATGCCACTTCAGATTTTTCAGCGTTTTTCGGACCGTCGACGCCTGATCCGCGAGATCGGCGGGCTCGACATGCACCCATGCGAGAACTGCCCCACCCGGTTCGGTGGTCGCTTCGACCTCCAATTCGGGCTCTGAATCCAAATTACGCTGATGGGATCGCAGCCAAAAATCTCTCACATGGAGCATCAGCAGCTTCATTTCACCTCCTGAAGTGGATATAGATTGACCGGGTGTGGACGGGCCACGGCCGAGAGGGTACCATGTGGACACATAATGGCCACTTCTTTCCCAGAGTTGGCCGGTCGCTTTTCATTTCGAGGTTCCATGTCCCAGGCCCAGCCCGACCTGCTTCTCAATCACCGTTACCGCCTGTCAGTCCGTATTGGACAAGGTGGCATGGGTGAAGTGTGGCAGGCGACCGATGAGGCCCATGGATCGAAAACAGTGGCCGTCAAAATGATGCCCGAACATCTGGACGCTACCGACCGCCGAAGATTTGAACGGGAAGTCCGTGTTCTGCGCGAGGTCCATCATCCTCACGTCGTCCCCCTTCTCGATCTTGGCTGGCATGGGGATTCTCTATTCTATGTCATGGAATATGTCGGTCCCTTCACACTCGAAGATGTCATTCTGGCTCATCCTGAAGGGATTCCAGAAGAGGCACGCCCATGGCTCTTTCAGCGGGCCATCGAAATTCTTGAAGCATTGCAGCATCTTCACGGACAACGCCTGGTTCATCGGGACGTCAAGCCCGCCAACATCCTGATCCGTTGTCCCAAAGGAAATCCTCAGGAAGCTCAACAACTCCTGGAGGAAAATTCCAATCGAGCCCTGTTAGCGGATCTTGGCCTCGTCGCCCGTGCTGATCTTCACAGCGCTCTCACCCAAAGTGCCCTCGGAACTCCGCAATATATGGCTCCAGAACGGATCGAAAGTCCATTGGCTATCGATGAGCGGTCAGATCTTTGGTCAGTCGGGATTCTCCTCTATCGAGGATTAACAGGACGATTCCCATTTCCACGCCTCAGTGATGCACTTTCACGAAAACCTGCAGCACCGATCACTGGTCTGACAGAACCCCTCTCTGCAGTCATTCAGTCGCTACTGCAGTTCGAACCCCATCGCAGGCCTGCCGATGCAGTGCTTGCTCGAACACTGCTTCTGGATGCGATCGAAGGACATCAACTCAGTACAGCTGATCAACCGGTCATGCGCCGCAACAGCCCGACCTTCGTCGGTCGCAAGACTGAACTGGAAACCCTAAAAAATTGTGCCGCTCGCAGTGCTCGCGGAAATGGCAGCTGGGTTCATCTGGAGGGCGATGAGGGGCTGGGGAAAAGCTGGCTTCTCCGCAGAAGTGAGTTTCGATCACAAGCTCTCATCGAAGAGGGTATGCAGAACTTCCATGGCGCATTTGATGGACGCGAACCCCATGGAGGATTCCGTCATCTCTTGGAACAGGTCCTGGGGCATCTTGAGCGGCAGACGGGAGACCCTAAAACAGCCAGCGAATCATTAGGTCCGTGGGGATCCCACCTTCAATCAGTTTTCCCCAGACTCCTTGGTCATGATTGGCTCGAAGGCTGTCCCAGCCCCCAAGGTCAAATTCCAGATGAACTCCTACGCGAACGGGTCTTCGATGCGGTGATTCGTTGCCTCACGCAAAATTCTGAAGTCGAACCACGAACCCTGATTCTGGAAGACATCGATTCCCTCGATGACTTCGACATGGAACTTTTACGGCGCCTCATTTATGCGGCAGTCGATCTGCCGATTCTGGTCATCACGACTGCTCAACCTTCCACGCGCCAGAAGGGACTACCCCTTCAACGACTCGGTCAGGAACTTGAACTGGAAAACCGTTTCACGCTATTGTCCCTGGATCCTGTGGAAAAGCAGGAATGCCATCAGCTCATCCACTCACTCCTCGTCCCGGAAGCCGTGGTCGATCCCGCTCTCACCGATACTCTTTTCGAACGCAGTCACGGGGTCCCCCTGCTGATGGTTCAGCTTTTTGGCGGGCTGTGGAATCGAAAAGCCCTGCAACTGGATAACGGAATCTGGAGTGCTTCCGAAGAAGATCTGAAAGAACTCCCGGTTCCCGAGAAGGCTCGCAATCATTTTCTGGAAGTCCTCGATCAGCTCGATGCACAACAGCGTCGGGTCCTTGATGTTGCTTCCGTCATGAGCGGTCTTCTCGATTTCGATGTTCTGTGTGAGGCTTGCAGCTTTGATGAGTTCGAACTCGATTCCCAGGCAAGAGTCCTCGTTCGTCAGGGTCTCCTCTACCAAGAACCTGAAGGATTTCGCTGGAGCCACAGCTGGGAACAGGAATTCGTCGCCTCCGAATTAACCCAACCGATGCAGCAACGCTTGCATCTGCGATTAGGGAAAATTCTAGAGGCTCGTTTCCAGGAAACAGAGACGCCGGTCCAAGCCATCGCCGAGCACTTCTCTCGCGGTGGGGATGAACTCAAGGGGCGAGAATGGTTGCTCAAGGCCGCAGATCGATCGGAGTCAGCCTGGGCACTCGACCGAGCTCTCGAATTATGTGAGCGTGCCCTTCAGTGGACGCATGAAGATCATGTTCGCAGATCTCTCCTTGCACGGATCGGTGATCTACGGTGCAGAACCGGTCAACCTGAAGCAGGTCGAGAGGCTTTCACCCAAGCGATGGGCCTGTGGACTTCCATCGAAGGTTGGTGGCTCGATGAAAACCCTCAGCAAGAAGAGGTTCCACAAGAACTCTCCGAGTATGTCGATCTGATCCAGAAAATCGGTGAAGCCCAGATGCATGCCGGCGAGTACGACCTGGCTCTCGACAGTTTTTCAAAATCAGGGGAACTCGCGCGCTTCGCTGGCATGACGGATCTCGTCGCCAGCTCATTCTGTCGCCAGGGGGCAGCCCACACCTTCAAAGATGATCTCGATTCCGCACGATCCTGCTATAGCGAAGCCATCGCTATTTGTGGTGAAGACTCCGCTCTCGATGCTTCGTTTGTGATCGCCCTGACAGGACTCTCTTCACTCGACCGCAGGAGTGGTCGATTGGAAGCAGCACTCGAAAGACTCGACGAAGCGATGCCCATCGCCGAACGCAGTCAGCATCCGATGCAAAAAGCAGGCATCTGGGGGCAAAGAGGAACCCTTTACCAAAATCTTGGTCGATTCAGCGATGCTGTCCACGCCTACGAGATCTCAAGGCAAGTTCGTGAAGAAATCGGTGATCGGCGCGGCCTTGCCATCACCTTGATGAACCAGGGACGAATCTTGACCAGTAGCGGGGAGACCCAACGCGCTCGGGAGGTCTTGCAACAAGCTCTCGACCTCTTCCGCGAAACCGGTGACCTTCAAGGTCGTATCTTGACGCTGGGTAATCTTGGATCTCTCCACTACCACCGTGGGGAACACCAGCGATCGGAAGAACTGCTTCAAGAATACCTTCAGCTGTCACGACAACATCGCATCGTCCGTGCTCAAGCAGATGCTCTGGTCAGCTTGGGAATGTTACGCCTGGAAGCTCATGAGCCCTTGTCCGCCATCGAAGTTCTCGTCGAGGGACTGGAGCTTTTTGAAAAGGTGGGAGACCTTCAAGGAACTCTCCGGGCCAGCTTGCATCAGGCCAGGGCATTAGGCAGATCTGGAGAAAACATGAAGGCCCTCGAATCGGCTCAGGAGGTCGAAAATACCGCTCGGGAAACGAACACGACTCCCATCGTCATCGATGCACTGAGAATCCAATCGGAAGCTCATCGTCTGCTTGGCGATCTCGAACTGGCCCTGAAAAAGGTGGAAACCGCCATCGAACTGGTTGAGGACCAGCGTCTTCCCTATGCGGAAGGATGCTGTTGGCGAACTTTGGGAAAAGTGCAGAGAGATCGTGGTTTCGAATGGGCTGACCGGGCAGGAATGGCATTCGAGAAATCTCAGAAAATCTTCCGTGACCACGACTGCCAACATGCACTTGCGGTCACCTGCCGAGAGTTCGCCGAGTTTCTGTTTGGCGTAGAGGAACCTCGACTCGCAGAAGAGTCGTTGTCAATCGCAATAGAGCTTTTTGAATCTCTCAAGAGCAGTAACGATTTGCAGATCACACGGGAACTACTGGAAAAGGGTGGCCATCATGGAACCTCTTGATTACCGGGCACGGGCAGTGCTCGCCCGAATCCGTCAAATGCTCGACCAGTTCAGTATGAAACTGGAAGTCGACTGGGATTACGATGTGCGCGAGGTCCTCGAACAGATTCTGACACTCGCTGTCGGAGAGCTTCAATTCGGAGATGGCGCCCCCATCGATCGAGCATTGCTGATCACCCGTGCTGGAGATGGCGAACTACTCGAAGCAGGGGCTGGCTGGAGTTCCGGTGAAGAGGACCTCTCCTTCAGTCGAACCATCGTCGAGGAGACGATCCACTCCGGAAAATCTCTCCTCTGCGAGGACGCCATCGACGATCCACGTTTCCGCTCTTCCGACAGTCTCCGTGGACTCAAGGTCCTGACCCTGCTGTCGGTGCCGCTGCACATGGCCGGGACCACCAGTGGAGCACTGTATGTGGAACGTCGCGATGCCCGCCACCTCTTCGGTGATCGCGATCGCACCTTCATCGAGGCCCTCGCCGAAACCATCGCCCCCACCGTGCACACCGCCCTGCAGCATCAGAAGAATGTCCGAGAACTGCGCCAGCTGCGCTCGCGCAACGAGGCGGAATCGCGGATGGGACACATCATCGGCCAGTCCACCGCCATGCAGCGAACTCTCGAACTGGCCACCACCGCCGCCCACCTCGACCGCACCGTGCTGATCACCGGTGAATCGGGGGTCGGAAAGGAATTGCTCGCCCAGGCAATCCACACCCAGTCACCCCGATCCGACCAGCCGTTTGTCGTCGTTGACTGCTCTGGACTATCAGAATCACTTCTGGAAAGTGAACTCTTCGGTCACATCAAAGGTTCATTCACCGGAGCGACCGCTGACAAAATCGGTGCCTTTGAAGCCGCCGAAGGGGGCACCGTCTTCCTCGATGAAATCAGCGATGCATCGATGCCAATGCAGCAATCCCTGCGCAGGGTTCTTCAGGAAGGCGAAATCCGTCGAGTAGGAGACCGAGACTGGCGCCCAGTTAACGTTCGCGTTGTTTGTGCGACCAACAGAGACCTTGCCCGTGAAGTCGAGGAAGAACGCTTTCTTGTCGACCTTTACCATCGGATTCATGAATTCCCCCTGCGATTACCTTCTCTTCGAGAACGTCGCGAAGATATCCCGCGCCTCGCAGAACACTTCGTCGCCATCTTTGGTGAACGCAAAAATCCTCCTATCCGGGGGATTGATACGGAGACCCTCACCCTGCTTTCGGGTCGCGATTGGCAAGCCAATAATGTCCGGGAACTTCGAAATGTAATTCAGCTTTGTGTTGATCTGACACCCACCGAAATCATCACTGCCAAAGTCCTTCAAAGGGTCCTCAACATTCGCGGAGAAGAGCCTTCTGATTCGGTCCCACCGCTGGAGGAGGTTCACTTCAATCCCGGATCCATCATCCATCTCGATCGATCTGGGATTGCTGACCTGATTCGCTCAGTTCACGAAGAGACTCCCAAGGAAAAACGTCCATGGGCTCAGTTACAACGCGAATTTGGGGGATCGGTGATCACAGAAACTTTGCGTCAGACTCGCTGGAAGCTGCGTCCTGCCGCACGACTTCTCGGTCTTTCTCCCGTGAAACTCCGCCAGGAATTCCGTCAATGGCTGGAATATCTCCTGGCACACTTTGGGGGTCGTGAGGAAGAAGTCGCAGATCGTCTCGATATGCCCAAAGAGATTCTCCAACGAAAACTGACGGATCTCGGTATTCGTCAAGAATCTGCCGAGGCGAATCATGGAGAGGAGAAACAATGAAGGTCGGCATCATCAAAGCCCACTTGCAGGTACCCGGTTCTCGCTCCCTCAAGGAGAAGCGCCATGCCATCCGCAGTCTCAAGGATCAGCTACAATCTCGCTTTAAGGTCTCCGTTGCCGAGGTCGACGATCAGGATCTTCACCAGAGTGCCGTGCTCGGCGTCTCCTTCGTCGCCAGTGATGGAAAGAATGCTCAGTCACGATTACAGAATCTGGTCAACTTTATCGAGGATTATCGCAATGCCGTCGTCGTTGCCATCGACAAGGAAATCCTTCACGAGAATTGAACTCCTGTCCCCCTGAGGTGGAGATCCCTGCGAATCTCTGCAAATTGAGCCAACCTCCCTTGGCGAAACAGGCCTCCTTCGGATAACTTTGCATTCATATCAGGAAGATTTCAGGGGAAGGTGGTTTGCAATGAAGATTCAGGCTTTGGGACACTCCTGTTTCATTCTTGAAATGGAAAATTCATCCGGTGAGCCGGTACGGATTTTGGCCGATCCGTGGCTCGACGATCATGTGGTCGGGGATGTCGGTGGCCGTTTTCCGCGTGTCCGTGCGAACTGGGCGCAGCTTGGCACCGTCGATGCCATCTGGATCTCCCATGCCCACACTGACCACTTGTGTCCTTATTCGCTGCTGAGCCTGAAACAAAACTTTCCTGCAGGAACCAATCTTTTTCTGCCCATCAGCCTCGCCTATCTGGAGGATGTCTTCCGCGAGTACCTGCCCGATTGGCCGTTACAATTCATGACGCAGGAGGAGCCCATCGAGTGGAAAGGTCTGCAGATGCAGGCCTTCTTCAACCTGGCCCCCGAGGCCAGCAACGAAGATGACTGCATGATTCTGCTGGTCAGCAATGGCCGTGAGGCGATCCTCTCCGAGGCGGATGCCCTGTTGCCCAATGAAGATCCGGAGATTCGGGAACTGGTGGCACAGGTCCTCGGCCAGGCCGGACCGGAGCAGCGGGTCTTCCTGACCACCCGCAATGAGCTGGAAGCCTCGATGGAGAGTATCGACGCGCTGAACCGGGATGAACGGATGGAAGCAGTCGCCCTTCAAAGGCAGCAGTTGGCCCATCACGCCGACTCACAGATGGCCGCCAACGGCAGTGAGAACTGTGCGTGGACCACCCCCGGAACCGTCCGTCTGATCATCGGTCAGGGGATCGGTCTTCCCCACGAGATTCCCGAACCTTGGAATAAGGTCATGTTCCCGCTGACGCTCGAGGATCGGGCGCGTCTCGAACAGGAAACCGCCAATCGCGAGGGCATGCCGGTGACGGTATCTGCAGTTCACGCCGGTGAAGAACTGACGATTCGGGATGGGCAGATCGCCATCCGTGATCGCCTCGCCGGCCTCGAACTTCTCGACACAGAGGTGGACCGGGCCTTCGATGGCAACATTGATTTGGTGGCCAACTTTCCCATCGCTCCCCTGCGCGAAGGTCAGCGGGATACCGACGCCCAGCACGAAGCCATCTTGCAATCGTTGCAGGAACGTTACCTGCCCTATCTCATCGGTCAGCGCCAGCCACCCGTCGAGCATCGCCTGTCGGCGGGCCAAGGTGAGATCCGCGTACGCATCCGCTATGGCGATTCATCCCAATGGAAGCCCCGCGATTACGTGGCCAACTTCCGCCGGTTGCAGTTTATGGAAGCGGATGTGGACGAAGTTCCCACAGAAGAGTACTGGGCCAATGATCTCGATGACTACTTCCAGGGACACGCAGACGATTTCACGACCTTCTGCCGCACTTTCCCCGGGGGTGTGCACCACCAGTTCTGGGACTGCCTTGGCATGCCGTTCCTGAACAACGATCTGGTCGCGAAGAAGATTCGCCACCACTTCGAACAGGCCCAGGCCGGCAAAAGTGCCGCCGACTTCGTCCTGCCACTGTGGGGAATTTCTTCGGACTGAATCAGCCCTCCAGCAGGTGGCGGGCGATGATGATGCGCTGGATCTGGTTGGTGCCTTCGTAAATCTGCATCACTTTGGCATCGCGCATCAGTTTCTCGACCGGGTACTCCTTGGAGTAACCGTAGCCGCCGAAGACCTGCACCGCATCGGTGGAGACCCGCATCGCCATATCGCCGGCGAAGCACTTGGCCATCGAGCACTGCTTGGTGTTGCGGGTGCCCTGATCGATCATCCATGCGGACTGGTAGGTGAGCAGTCGGGCCGCTTCCACATCCCGGGCCATATCGGCGAGCATGAACTGGATCGCCTGCTGGCGGGCGATGGGCTTGCCGAAAGCTTTTCGCTCCTGAGCGTAGCGCACCGACTCTTCAAGAGCTCGGCGGCCGATACCGACGGCGGCAGCGGCCACACCAGGACGGGTGCGATCAAAGGTCTTCATGGCGATCTGGAAGCCCTTGCCTTCATCGCCGATGCGGTTCTCGACGGGGACTTTGACATCCTGAAAGTTGATGAAGACGGTGTTGGAGGCGCGCTGGCCCATCATGTCTTCCTTCTTGCCGATCTCGATGCCGTCCGCATCCGCAGGGATGACGAAACAGGTAATGCCCTCGTAGCCACTGCCAGGATCGGTGGTGGCGAACAGGGTGAAGAATCGGGCGTAGGCTCCGCCGGAGACCCAGGCCTTGGTGCCGTTGAGGACGTAGTGATCTCCCTGCAAAACAGCGGTGGTCCGCAGACCGGCGGCATCGCTGCCGGCGTCCGGCTCGGAGAGGCAGTAAGAGGCGGTGCAGTGCTCCTCAGTGAGCATGCCGAGCCACTTCTGCTTCTGCTCTTCCGTACCGCCAATCTGGATCGGTACGGAGGAGAGATTGTTGACGGTCATACTGATCGCCATTCCGGCGCAGCCGTAGGCGATCTCTTCGGTGATGATCGCCTCTTCCATATGGCCCAGATCTCCCCCGCCATAGGCATCGGGAATCGTGATATTCATCAAACCCAGTTCAAAGGCCTTGGCTGCCACTTCCGTGGGATAAAGGCCATCGCGGTCGTGATGCTCCGCTTGTGGAATCACTTCATTGGCGACGAACTCGCGAGTCATCGCTTCGAGCATCTGCTGTTCTTCGGAGAGGGCAAAGGAGACCATGGAGGCCCTTTCTGGCAGTGGGAATGGGAAAGGCAGACAGCCTCCCGAATCCCGGGTACCTTGTAGGAGCTAATTTGTCGTTTACCGCATGAAGATGCAAGGAAAGCCGACAAGCCCTTTCCGGCTGAAGGTACGAGATCTGGCCCCGAAGGATCAAATTCGGGGAGAGATCGTTTTCCAGCTTTGAATCGAATGTTTTTTTGAAGAGGAGTGATCCTGTGGCCAAGGTGTTGATGGCGATGAGCGGCGGAGTCGACTCCAGTGTCGCTGCACAAATGCTTCAGGCAGAAGGTCACGAAGTGATCGGAGCATTCCTCCGCCTTGGGGATGGAGGCCATGCTGCTGAAAAGAGCAAAGCCTGCTGTACGGTCGAAGACGCCATCGATGCACGTCGAGTCGCAGACCGTCTCGATATCCCGTTTTACTCCTTCAACTATGCCGAACGTTTCCGCCGAATCATCGATTACTTCGTCGACGAATACCGCGATGGCAGAACTCCCAATCCCTGCGCCCGTTGTAATCAATGGATTAAATTTGATGTCTTCCATGATCTGGCCAAAGAATTAGGCGCAGAGTATGTCGCGACAGGGCACTACGCCCGAATTCAGGAAGAAGCGGATGGTCCGCGCCTGGCTCGGGGAGTGGATGGAGACAAGGATCAATCCTACTTCCTGGCCACCATCCCCTACTCTGTTCTGAAGGAATGTATCTTCCCAGTCGGAAACCTGCGCAAACAGGAAGTCCGTGAAAAAGCAGGTATCGGGCATCTGCCCGTTGTCGATAAGGCCGAGAGTCAGGAGATCTGCTTCGTCCCGGCCAACGATTACCGCAGAGTCATTCGCCAGCAAGCTCCCGAGAGCCTTGTCGAGGGAGACATCGTGGATGAATCCGGCGATAAACTGGGAACTCATGAGGGCTATGCGGCCTACACTGTCGGCCAGCGGCGCGGATTAGGTGTCGCAGCGACAGAGCCGAAATATGTCGTCAAAACAGATCGAAAGACAAATCAAGTCGTCCTCGGAACCCGTGACTCGTTGATGGAGGATCGCTTTTTTGTTTCTGAAATGAACTGGCTCTTACCTGAGATTCCGCGTCTCCCTTTCGATTGCTCGGTGCAAATCCGACACGGCGGGCAACCCCAATCTTGCACAATCCGACAACACACGGTGGATGGGGTTGAAGAGGATTGGCTTGAGGTGATCCTTGAGAAACCGCTATTTGCCATCGCCTCAGGTCAGGTTGCGGCCCTCTATTCCGGAGATACCGTGCTTGGCGGCGGCTGGATCGAAAAGGCCTGATTTTGGACAACCGCTGGCTTGATGAACAACTGGGAAATTGGGTCTCCGATTTCCTCATCGATGATGCCGGACAAAATGTCTCTTCAACACTGGCTCCTCATGCCTCCACGATTCTCAAAAGTTTTCTTGCCAATGCATGTGAACATCAGGGCACTTCCCCTGATCAGATCGGGGAAGAGGGCATCCGCAGAAGCTTCCTCGAAGGAATCCCCCCGCTCGATCTTCCCCCAACCATCAAGACAGAGATCCCTCAAATCCTGCGCCTGTTTCTGGAAGATCTTGGACAAAGGGGAAGACTTGCGGATGCACAAGGTTTGAGTGCATTGATTCATGCACTGACCCCAGAATTCCAACAACTCTGTGATGGAAAAACCCCATCCCTGAAAAGAGCCGCTGCAAAAATCGGCCGAAATGATCCCTGCCCCTGTGGAAGTGGCAAAAAGTATAAGAAGTGCTGCCTCAACCTTTTGGACGATTAAAAAAAAGCCCCCCGTGAGCAACCGCTCACGAGGGATAGGGTGGGCCGTCCATGAGATCAATTATTAGGGTGCCGGTGTCACCGTCACCGGAATCGGAACTGTCACTGGTGCGTGGGAAATGGTGTCTGCCACCACCACTATTTCGATAGCGGGTGTCCCAAGCGTGTTACAGAACTCCAGGGAAGTTTCTCCTTCTTGCAATCCTGAATAGGTCACCACATTGATTTCGAGATCATTGGTGACTGGCAAGCTGAAACTTGAAGTGAAACTGATGACGACACCTGCGGTGAATCCGCCATCGTGAACCTGAGTAATTTCAAAATCAGGAGCCTCGCCATTATTTATGATCGTTAAACCAGAGCCGGTATCGGCATTGAGACAATCCAGAGCGAGCTCATCATGACAAAGGCCATAACTCCATGCCTGAACCCCAGCGCCAGGACTGTTGTGATCCAGCCTGATGCTGACATCCGTGGTGGCACCGACTGGCACAGAAGCCTCTGAACCTTCTAATCGGAAGGGCGGAGCTTCTGTCACTGTGATGCAGGCCGGACAGGTAACCGTGTCGTTTCCAGCAGGTCCCGTCACGACCAGCGTGACTGTGTAGTTTCCGGGATTCATGAAGACATGAGTTGGGTTTTGCAGAACCGAAATTCCGCCGTCACCAAAGTTCCAGAACCAGAAAGTAGCTTCACCCTGAGACGCATCACTGAAGTTAACCGTCAGAGGAGCCTCACCAACAATGGTATCGATCTGCATATTGGCAATCGGAGGTGGAGCCTGAACTTCTGCACAGCCCAAACAGGTTTTGACGTCTGAACCACCCGGACCCGTTACGGTCAGAGAAACATCGTAGTTGCCGGAAGTTAGGTAGGCATGAGAAGGACTCTGTTCAGTCGATGTCGATCCATCTCCAAAATCCCATAACCAGGAGTCAATCACTCCCGTTGAAAGATCTGTGAACCCAATCGTCATTTCGTAAATTCCGCCCAACGGAGAAGCTGCGAAATTGGCGACCGGAGGCAGTTCCTGAATCGTGACACAATCTGTACAGATTTGGGTATCGGATCCACCTGGCCCCGTCACCGTCAATGTCACGGTGTAGTTACCCGCACTGCTATAGGCGTGAAGTGGCTGAGCAAGTGTCGATGTTGCACCATCTCCAAAGCTCCACAAGTACGAACTGATTGGACCTGTTGAAAGATCAGTGAATGTCAGCGGTATACCGATCACTGCACTGTTGGCTGAGATGTTAAAGTCAGCAACTGGAGCAGGATCCGTCACGGTAATACAACTGCTGCACACATGGGTATCACTTCCACCCGGCCCGTTTACCGTGAGAGAAACCACATAAGTTCCTGGCGATGTGTAAATGTGCTGGGGATCGGATTCTGTTGAAGTATTTCCATCTCCGAAATTCCACAGGTAACCCGAAATCGGTCCCGTCGACTGGTTCAAAAACTGAACCGGCAAGTTCCATGCACCGGAATTCGTCGATACCGTGAAGTTGGCACTCGGCGGCGGGGAAGCCACTGCAATACAGCTTCCACAGACTACCGTATCGGTTCCACCGGGACCTGTCACAGTCAGGGTGACTGTGAAGAACCCTGCAGACGTGTAGGTATGGCTCGGGCTTTCTTCTGTCGAAGTTGATCCGTCGCCGAAATTCCAAGAGAAACTGGTGCTCGGGCCTGTCGAAGTATTCGTGAACTCCACTGACAAGTCATACACACCAGAGTTCCTTGAGACATCGAAGGAGGCCACCGGTGCAGGATCAGTCACAGTGATGCAACTCTGGCACACTTCAGCATCCGTTCCCCCCGGACCAGTCACGGTCAATGAAACGGTGTAAATACCGGCTGCAGTGTAAGTGTGACTCGGAGATTGCTGAGTCGAAGTCGCACCATCACCAAAGTCCCAAAGTAAGCTGCTGATGGGGCCTGTCGAAGTACTGGTGAACTGAACCGGAAGATCATAAGTGCCCGAGTTGGTCGAGGACGTAAAGCCCGCAACTGGAGGCGGATCTGCGACAATAATGCAATCGAGACAAATCTCGGTATCACTGCCACCTGGCCCTGTCGCCGTCAATGTGACCGTATAACTTCCCGCCTCCGTGTAGGTGTGATTCGGTGAGGAAGCAGAAGAGGTTGCTCCGTCTCCGAAGTCCCACAGAAGACTGGTAATCGGCCCTGTCGAAGTACTTTCAAATTGGACTGGAAGATCCCAGGTACCCGAAGTCGTGGATGCTGTGAAGCTTGCCAACGGTGCAGGGTATCCCACCTGAATACAATCCTGACAAATCGTCGTGTCAGAACCGCCGGGCCCCGTTGCCGTCAAGGTCACCGTGTAGGTACCGGCCTGTGTGTAAGTATGATTCGGCATCGCTTCAGTCGAGGTCGATCCATCTCCGAAATCCCAGAGAAGACTTGTGATCACACCGGTTGAAGTATTCGAAAACTGAACGGGTAGATCATAGGTTCCTGAAGTTGTCGATGACGTGAATGCGGCCACTGGTGCCGGATAACCCACCTCGATGCAGTCCTGACAGATTTCCGTATCAGAACCACCGGGTCCCGTGACAGTCAGAGTCACAGTGTAAGTACCTGCGGCAGTGTAGACATGACTCGGGGTCGGACGATTGGATGTCGAACCGTCTCCGAAATCCCACACAAGGCTCGTAATCGGTCCCGTCGAAGTACTGTCAAATTGAACCGGAAGATCGTAGACCCCCGACGTCGCTGAAGCCGTGAAGCTTGCTACTGGTGCCGGATGCTCGACCGTGATGCAATCCTGACAAATCTCAAGATCCGATCC
>NZJA01000054.1 GCA_002691835.1 Planctomycetota bacterium | reverse complement strand
TGAATCAACAGGAATACAGATAAATTCTAAAAAGGTTATGGCTGAGATTGCAAATACATCTGAAGCCACACAATTATCTTTAGGAAAAAGTGGTCCTGCATTAGCAGCAGCAATTACTACTGCTAAAGGTTTAGGTATGGAATTATCTAAAGTAGAGGATATTGCAGGAAGTATTTTAAATTTCGAACAATCAATACAAGATGAATTAGCAGCTGAATTACTGTTAGGTAAAAATATTAATTTAGAAAAAGCAAGACAAGCAGCATTAAATAATGACCTTGAAACAGTAGCAACAGAAATAGCTAAACAAGCAGGATCAGCAGCTGAGTTTTCAGAAATGAATAGAATTCAACAGGATGCATTAGCTAAAGCTGTTGGTATGTCTAGAGATGAGTTAGGTAAAACTTTATTTATACAAGAACAATTAAAAGGAGCTAGTGGTATTGATAAAGAGAATAGAGCTAAAATGCTAGAATCTCTAACAGATCAATATGGTTTAGAAAAAGCCCAACAAATGTTAAAAGAAAAAGGGTTAAAAAACTTATTAAACCAAGCTAGTGAAACAGAAAAAATACAAGCATCATTTGATAAAATAAATGAATTTGTTAAAAAGATAGGAGCTGCATTTGCTCCTGTTGTAGAAATGATGGGTAGTGTAGCATCAGCCCTTGCACAATCAGAAATTGCTATGTCAGCTTTAGTAGGTATTCTTGGTGCTGTTGGAGTAGCATTAACAGTAGTAGCAGGTAAAGCATTATTAAATTTTGCAATTTCTGTTGGTCAGATGTTTGCAAAAGTAGTTGGTGGAATGTCCACTTTAGGACCTCCAGGTGTTATAGCAGGTTTAGCATTAGGGGGAGTAGCAGTTGCTGGTGCAATAGGTGCTTATCAATCATTAAAAGCAGATGATATGGCAATGTCTCCAACATCACCAGGTTATGGTGATAGAATATTATCAACACCTAAAGGTTCAATTTCATTAAATAATGAAGATACTGTAGTAGCAGGAACTAACTTAGGAGGAGGTAATGGTAAAGCAATGGCAGCTATGGCTAGTTCTTTAAAAACAATAGCACAATCATCAGCTGAAACGGCTAAAGGTCTTAAACGACAAAAACCAGTACCTTTATATCAAATAACGAGAGGTTAAAAAATCAATATTTATAATAAATTAATTAACATAAACTAAAAATCATGGGTCTATTAGATAAATTAACATCAGGTAAAACTCAATTATCAGGCTTGAATGGTCAAACACCAAGTGTTCCTAATTTTCAACAGTCTACTTTGCATAAGGATTACTCTATAGTAGGAAAACCTAATGCACAAGAAGTAAAACCAGAAAATGGAGTACTACCTTTACCATCAACTTTGGAAAGAGCAGTATCACCACAAGACAAATATTTGAATAATCTGCCAAAATAAAACAGTATGCCATTAGTCAATTTGACAACAAACCTTAAATCTTTAAGGTATGGCAAGGATACAGTAGGTGGTGGTAACAGTAATCAACCTTATGTAACTAGGTCAATTCCTAAAGATATTGACGATGTAGGAAGAACAGGGGGACCTGACTTTCTATTACGTGGGGGAACTTTATTACCTAGAAGAATAGGTAATGATGTATCTAGATTGGCACAAATGTTTTTTGATTTTAAATCACCAGCAGGTCCATTATTTATAGCAAAACAAAATGTATTATCATTAACTAACGTTAATGGTGAAGCAGGATTTGCAGAACCTGCAAAACTAGTAATGAATCAAGGAGTTTATACTCCTTTAGAAGCAATTATACAAGCAGGAACTAATGCAATTGGAATGCACGTTCCAAAACAAGGTTATAATCCATTTGATAACTTAAACCCAGATGGTCCAAGAAATTTTGGATTTAGTTCAAATCGAAATCAACCATTAGCATTTCCAACTTATTTACGTACTATTATGCCTGATGGTGTAATAAGAAGTAGATTAGAAAATTTACAATTAACAAAAATTGATAATATAGCAGCTCCAAGTGAGCAAAATTTACTAACATATTCAGGAGGACCAGGAGCAATATTAGGTGTTGGTAAAACAAGAATTCCAATTACTAGTAGAACAACATTTCAACCAACAGATGTAAATTTTTATGGTAGTGGTACAAGCAACAGTATAGGTAAATCAGTATTATCCTATAATCAATTATTTAATGTATCAAGTGATCCTTTAAATGCTGTTACATCAGCTGTTAATATAATTACTGGATTATTTGGTATCCCCTCACAACCTTTAATTCCAGGTAATTCAACTCCAAGAATACCAAACAGTCAAGGGGGTACTAATCTAACTAACCCTAATTTCCAACAAACATTAGGTCCAAGTCAAACAAGACCTTCAACTTTAGCTTGGGAATTTGATAAACAATTTGAACAAAGAGTTAATTTAGGTAACCCAGGTAAAAGAGGGAATTTATCAAGTTATACTATTGGTAAAAGAGACATTAATACTTCAATATCTGGATCAATATCAAACAATTCAGGGTATAAAAATGCAGTAGATAGAGTTAATGCTTTTCCATTATATAAATCTACCTCAGTAACATCTGATAACGATAAAAATGATTTTGTTAAATTTAGAATTGGTGTCATAGATAATAATAATCCTAGTGAAAAAACTTATATTCATTTTAGAGCCATAATTAATTCTTTAAGTGATTCATACCAATCAGAATGGGGAGGTCAAAGATTTATGGGAAGATCTGAAGAGTTTTACAAATATAAGGGGTTTGGCCGAACAGTTTCATTAGATTGGACGGTAGCAGCACAATCAAAACAAGAATTAATACCAATGTATCAAAAATTAAATTATTTAGCTTCGATTTGTGCTGGCGACTATTCAGATGTTGGGTATATGAGAGGAAATTTAATAACATTATCAGTTGGGGGTTGGTTCCAAGAACAAGTTGGATTTATGAGTGGTATAACATTAGATGTACCACAAGAAGCTCCATGGGAAATTGGAATAACAGACGCAGGAAATAAAACATCAATTTCATCAGGAGATAGAACACGAGAAATAAATTCGGATCCTAGTGTACAAGAAATGCCTATGATAGTTAATGTATCAGGATTCCAATTTACTCCAATCCATGACTTTGTTCCTAGAGTACAAAGAAATTCATTTAATGGAGGTAAAGTAGAAGGTGGTGGTAATTTCATTTCAAGATATGGAAATGAAAGATTCATTAACTTAAAAGGTGGATTAGGATCTAATTACGATGGAGGACCAGGCAATACAGAAGTTTCAAATGGTTCCCTAAATTATATGCCACCTAAATCTGGAGAATAATGGGAAGATATACAAGAAGAAAAATAGTTAGAAAAGTTAATCCTAAACAACAGTTAGGAGTTAGAAATTATATAGGTACAAGATATCCAAGAATTCCTTTATCTGTAGATGATACTTATGTATATGCAGAACAAGGTGATCGTTTTGATACCTTAGCTTTACAATATTATGGTAATTCTGATCATTGGTGGGTTATATCAATTGCAAATGAAAATTTAAAACAAGATTCATATTACTTACCTTTAAATCAACAGATTAGAATTCCATCAAATATTGATGCTATTATAAAATTATATAATGCAATAAATGGAGTTATTTAATCATGGGGAACATTGTAGGAGAACAATTTGAAAATTACGTCCTTAACCAAATAAATGTAAGGCAAAAACTCTATGGAAGTGGGGTAGAGGAAAATTCTCTACGAAACCAAAATCAACTTCAATTAATTAATAATAAAAATGCTTGGTTAAAAATGGCATCATCAGTTGCTGTAGTAGGTAACTCTTCTCCTTCGGTATTTAACAAAACCTCTGGAGAATATATAGACGCTAATATTAGTACTGGAGAACAAAGATTAAGAGACATAGGTATTACAAATACAGATGGATTTGTAGGTAGTGGACTAGCAGAAAAAACAGTATTATTTAACACATTATCAACTTTAAACCCTACATCATATGAGGAAGATGGAACTACAGTTATAGCTGATGGTAGTTATAATTTTAGATCTGGGGTAAGTAAAACTAATTCTTTATGGAATAATTCAAATTCATACGGTTTAGGAGGTACAAATAAAGGTTTAGTACCTGCACCGGGATTAATTTCATTTACTATGGATTCTCAAAATAGGGGATCTATTAGAAAGGGTACAATAGAATTAAAATGTTATAATAAATTTCAATTTGAATTAATAGAATTAGTATACCTTAGATTAGGTTTTACTTTAATGGTTGAATGGGGATGGGATAAATTCACTACAAATGGAAAAGATATAAGAAATGTTGGTAATACAATTATTGAGGATAAATGGTTCCAAAATAATACTAACATGACTCAACTTGAAATGATTAATTCTATCAATGCTTACCAAAAACTATATCATGGTAATTATGATGGTTTTTATGGTAGAGTAACTAACTTTAATTGGTCATATAATACTGATGGTTATTATGATGTTAGCATAGATTTAATATCAGTAGGAGATGTAATTGAATCATTAACTCTTGCAACTAAATCCACAGCTTTATCAGTAAAAGAAATAAATGCAACTACTGGATCAAGTGCTTTTGAAAAAACAGGATTAACAGCTGATGATTCACCAATAGTATCAAATGCTGGTAGCACAGCTTTATCCCAAGATATGTTTACTGACATATTGGGAAATATATGGGATGCTGAACAATCAGATTACACAAACCCATCACTATACTTCAATCAATTTGAATCTTCCCAAAAAGCCAATGAAGCTGGTTCTTTAGATAAATATAATTACTATATGACTTTTGGGGAATTAATAAGGAAATTAGAAACATATTGTGTCCCAAAACTACTAAACGACTTTGGAGAAGCATCGGAAATGATTTATTTTGATTCTAATACAGATACAAATTTATGTGTAACATTTCCAAATCATATATCATTAGACCCTAGAATTTGTATTATAAAACCTCCACTTGCTATTAATTCACAGGAAAATATGTCAACAACTTGGCTATATAATAACCCTGGGTGGGCAAAATTAAAACCATTTGCACAAAGCCAAGATTTTGGAGATAGATCTGTTGTATATGGACAAATAATGAATATTTATCTTAATTATGATTTTATTTCAAAGCTATTAGCAAAAGCAACTGATGAAACTGATAGAGGTAAACAAGTTTCTATATTTTCATTTTTAACAAATATATGTGATGGTATTAATGATGCTTTAGGTGGTATTAACAACTTAGAGGTAGCATTAAAGAATGACAATACTATTACTATATTAGAACAAAACACGATCCCAGGAATAGAAGCACTTTCCTTTAATAAGGGAAAAATGAATTCAATTCCTTCATTTAATGTTTATGGAGTAAAAAAGGATAAAGGAAGTTTTGTAACTGATTTTAATTTTGATACAAAAATTACACCTGAATTAGCAACTATGATTTCTGTTGGTGCAACAGCAGGAGGTGGAAATTCTAAAGACCATGATGCAACTGCTTTTTCTAAATGGAATGTTGGATTATATGATAGATACAATAAAGAATTTATAGATCCTGCTTTAGATGCTATATTAAAAGAACAAATAGCATTATCAGAACAAGCTAATGAATTAGGAATAACAGGTTTTAGAGATATTACATCAATACAAGCAACACAATTATATAATGCTTGGACAGCAGGTGAAGTAGATAGAGGTGATGACGAAGTAGTACAAGATGCATTTAATGCTGTAGCAGATGGAGCATACACAGCAGCTGAAGGTTTAGGTCATGCTTTTGATGGGGGAGTGGAATTTGGTGCGGACGTTTACAACACAGTAGCTAATTGGTGGAGAGATGATGATGAACAAGTAGAAACTTTTGGGACAGATAACGTAGGAAACATAACTAATCCTGACCTATCAGAAAGAAGAGATCAACATTACTCTCAAAACAAAGTTTTTAAAGCTTGTGGAGTTGAAAATCAAGGATATAGAATAGCTTTAGTTAATTCCGTTTACCCCTTTGTAGGTGAAGATACTAATGGTGGGTTAAACTGGGAAGAGTATGTTAATAAAGTAGCAGATTATTTACATGCTGAAAAGATGAAAAAAATCACTGGACAAATGACTGCTGAAGAATTAGCAACTAAATTTTCAAATAATTATATCTTTTATTTAACAAGAATACTAGGAGGAGATTTTGCAGCTGGAACTGATGATTCTGCGGGTGCAGTACGTAGTAAAGATAAAATAGGTTATACTGCCAAAGACAAGTATTCTTACTTTTTATATAACGACGCTATCATAAAAGAAGGAAAAGCTGCATTTAATGCTTATGTTACAACTATTAATAATACACTTTATCAAAAAACGGGAGCACCATCAGGGTTGATAGGTTTTATTCCTATAGATATGAATTTAACTTTTGAAGGATTATCAGGTATTAAAATATATAATCAAATTAATGTTCAACAAGGATTTTTACCAAAACAATATCCTAAAACTTATAAATTTTTAGTATCAAAAGTAAACCATGAAATAGGAGAAAATTCATGGTCCACAACTATTGATACTGTTACCATTCCAAGAACCTTTGTTTCAGCTAAATTTAATTTCTCACAATTATCAGAAGCAGCAGACACTTATGTTACAGGTGGAGGAAATGGGAAACCAGAATATTTAGGACCAACACCAAATGCTGATAGAGTTAGAGAATATATAAAACCAATCCCACAGATAGAAGAAAAAATATCAGGTCAAGATGGTGGAGGTGGATTTACTACAGGTCAAGATGCAGATGGTAATTATAAAGGAGAATTAACAAGTGGAGGAGATATTTCATCTAATGCTGCTGATATGACAATTGCCGTTTTACAAGCTCTTAGAACAGAAGCCCCAGATATAAGAATAACACTAACAGCAGGTAATGATTTATATCACCATAATAAAGTTAAAAATTATACAAGTAGACATGAGGTAGGTAATGCTGTTGATTTTACTATTAATAACCCATCAGCTACTAATTTAGAATTAGTTAAAAAAGTATTAAATAGTTTTATTGTAGGCCCTAAAAATTGGTACTATTTAGATGAATATGGAGAACCAACAGCAGTAGCATCCGGTGCTCACTTCCATTTATCATTACCAACGGCTGAAAGAGCTATAAAAGGATCGGATCCAAGAGTAAATGCAGAAGTATTAGATGCTCAAGCACAATTTAAAGCAGGACAAATATCTAAAAGACCATAATTATGCCATATTATCCTTCATCCCAAGTTAAAACTAATCTATACACTAATGGAAGTGAACTTTCTATTAATGGGGCTGACTATAAAGGATATTATTACATTAATTCAAAAGGAGAATATTATAGTGGAGCTACCCCTCAAGCAAATGGTAGTAGACAACTGCTACCTAAAAATGGAGTTAATAATGAAAACCCATTATATTTAGATAATTTAGAACGAAAACCAAATACTCGTGAAATATCATCTTTTTATAATATAGATTACCCTTATTACAATGCTACAGGAAGAAATTATACAACATCAAATAAAGCCCCAATTAAACCAGTACAAGAAATTTGTATTCCAACAGAAAGTGATTATGAATTAGGAGAATATCAAAGATATTTTTTAAAGAAAAACAACGAAGTACAATATATAGAAGTAAAAGGAAAACAACTTCAATTATATGTTGATAAAAGTGGAACTGTACAATGGCAATTGTATACTCCAATTACTATTACTTGGGTTTTAGAGGGCAAGTTAGAAGATGTTTATAATACGAATAAAAATATTGTAAAATTATA
>NZJA01000053.1 GCA_002691835.1 Planctomycetota bacterium | reverse complement strand
TTTTTGGAGTTCCAGCGGATCGGGTGTCCATCGACTTGGCGCGAGATGTGATCTTCAAGGGAGCAAAGATTCAAGGAATCATTGGTCGCAAGGTTTGGGACACGTGGAATGATATGAATCGTCTTCTCGAAGAGGGTCTAGATCTGACTCCAATTGTTACACATAAGATTGCTTTGGAAGATTATGAAACTGCGTTCGAACTGATTCGCGAGGGACAGTGCGGCAAGGTCGTCATGTTCCCAGGCGCAGAAGCCTCCACCAGCGGCGGCATTTAGAATAGTCGGAGACGGAAGAGGGGAAGAGATGTTTTCTGCCAGAGATCGATTCGTTGAAGAGTTACAGGGAATTGAAGAAGCGGGCCTCTGGAAACGTGAACGGGTGATCACTTCCCCTCAGGGAGCGAACATCGCAACGGCCGAAGGTGAAGCTCTCAACTTTTGCGCCAACAATTATTTAGGTCTCTCCAGTCATCCCGACATCGTCAGTGCTGCGCATGAGGCTCTCGATTCTCATGGCTTTGGATTGAGTTCTGTTCGATTTATCTGCGGAACTCAGGACATTCATAAGCAGCTGGAAGAGCGCGTTTCCCGTTTTCTGGGAACAGAAGATACCATTCTTTACACGTCTTGTTTTGACGCCAACACCGGTCTGTTTGAAACAATTCTGACTCCGGAAGATGCGATCATTTCCGATGAACTCAATCACGCCTCCATCATTGATGGGGTCCGATTGTGCAAGGCTTCTCGCTACCGCTATTTGCATCGGGACATGCAGGACTTGGAGCGGTGCCTGAAAGAATCGTCTGGGGCAAGAACCCGTTTGGTCGTTACAGATGGAGCATTCAGCATGCACGGAGTACTCGCTCCGTTGGCAGATATCGCTGAATTGTGCGATCGTCATGATGCGATTCTTGTCGTAGATGACAGTCATGCGACAGGCTTCGTCGGAGAGACTGGTCGTGGGACTCCCGAATATTTCGGCGTACAAGACCGTGTCGACATCATTACGAGCACTCTGGGTAAGGCACTCGGAGGAGCAAGCGGCGGATTTACGAGTGGTCACCGTGAAATAATTGAAGTTCTTCGTCAGCGATCGAGACCCTATTTGTTTTCGAACACGTTGGCTCCGACGATTGTCATGGCCGGTATCCGGGTTTTGGATCTCATCGATGCTGAACCCGAGAGAGTTCGGAAGTCCCGTGAAAACACGCTCCATTTCCGTGAAGGAATGTCTGCAGCAGGCTTTGATATCGCTGTAGGGGATCATCCGATTGTTCCAATTATGATCGGGGATGAACGGAAAACGATGGAGATGGCTTCAGCGATGAATGATCGCGGAATCTTTGTGGTGGGATTCTCCTACCCGGTTGTTCCGAAGGGACAAGCCCGCATACGGGTGCAGATTTCAGCAGGCCATTCGACAGAGCAAATCACCCATGCCATTCAGGTCTTCACTGAAGTCGGCAAAGAACTCGGGCTGGTTCGTTGAATGACTGCTTCTCGAAGACTTTTCGGGACCGTCAGCAAGCCTGTTTTCACCATCTGAAACAGCTTCCCCTTGCCCTTTGACGAGCTTCTCACGATAGTGGGAACAACAGATCTGGAGGAGCGATGAAGGTTCAGTGCCTGAAAGGATTCCGGGATTATCTTCCCGGAGAAATGCTGCAGAAAGAGCGCATGCTCGCTTCTGTTCGGGAAGTCTTCGAGCAGCATGGATATCCTCCTCTGATGACTCCCGCCCTCGAATATGCTGAAGTTCTCACTGGGAAGTACGGCGACGAAGGGGAGATGTTGCTTTACCGGTTCCGTGATAACGGAGATCGGGATGTAGCACTTCGTTATGATCTCACCGTCCCTCTGGCTAGGGTCCTTGCCGAGCATGGCGACATTGGCATGCCATTCCGCAGATATCAGATTGCTCCGGTTTGGCGTGCAGAGAAACCTGCTCGTGGTCGCTTTAGGGAATTCATGCAGTGCGATGTGGATTTGATCGGAGTCGATACAGCTGCGGCGGATGCTGAAATGCTGGTCATCGGCGCTGCGGTGATGAAACGATTTGGAATCGAGTCTTATCGATTGCGAATCAATCATCGTGGATTACTGACAGCACTCTGTCGATTAGTTGGATTAGAGGGAGAAGCTGAGTCAGATTTTCTAAGAATTCTTGATAAGCTCGACAAGATCGGTGAGGAGAAATTTCGTTCAGAAGTCTCTGCAATCTCTGGTCTGGATGCTTCGGGACTCGACAGGGTTCTTGAAGTCGTTCTATGCGAGCTTCAAGAACCTCGTGAGGTGATTTCGCATATCACAGCAGTTCTCGGTGAGGATGACCAGGCCCGTGAAGCCATCGATCGCATGTCTGCAATCCTCGATATTGTCGAGGCTTCAGGGATCGCTTCTGTCTGTCAGATCGATCCTTCGATCGCCCGCGGCTTGAGCTACTACACCGGTCTTGTCTATGAGACATTTCTGGATGATTTGCCGCAGGTGGGATCTGTCATGAGTGGCGGTCGCTACAACGATCTTGTCGGAATGTTCTCGGGGAAAGACCTCCCAGCCATCGGCATTAGTTTGGGAATTGATCGTCTCTTCTATGCTCTGGGTGAATTGGATCTGCTTTCTGGGGAACAACAGCCAGCAAAGGTTTTGGTTGTGCAGTTCTCTGAGGAGCTTGCAAGCGCCAGCTTCGCTGCTGCCGCAAAATTGAGGCAGTCAGGGGTGGATACTCTTGTGTATCCCAAGGATGCCAAGGTCAAGAAGCAGCTCCAATATGCTCAGAAATCTGGAATCCCATTTGTGATCGTGATCGGGGAGGAAGAGTCTCGTTCAGGAACGGTTCAGTTCCGGGATATGGATGCCGGATCTCAGGAAGAGATCTCTTTGGAATCGGCCATCGAGAAAATCACCGGCGGACAGAAATCTTCATGAATTCTTCGACGTCGATCGTCAATGGCGAGCTTCAGGTGACTTCTGATCGTTGCTTGCGCTATTCCATCTTTGAGCCGACAGATTCGCCGGAGAGCCTCGCAACTCTGATTTTTATTCCTGGATTTAAGGGATTTAAGGATTGGGGAGGCTGGCCTTGGTTTTGCGGATTGGTTTCTGCCAAAAGGTACCGGGTGTTGGCCATCAATCCGACCATGTGCGGAGTGGGTTCTGCGCTGACAGAATTTGATGAACCGGATAAGTTTTCCCATCAGACTCTGTCTCATGATGTCGAGGATCTCGCCGCTTTATTGAATTCGCCAATCATTCCGCATACTGAACCGCTGTTTTTGGTGGGGCATTCAAGAGGTGGGATCGTGGCCGCTCTTTCAGCGAATCACCAGCGGCAGAATGCACAAAGAAAAATCGACGGGGTGGTCACTCTCGGGACACCCCATGACTTGATGCGTCTCGATTCGAAAGAACTGGATCAATGGCGTGAGCAGGGATACCGAGATATCGTGAATGTGAGAACTGGCGAAGTTCTGAAACAGGACGTGAAAGTTCTGGAGGATTATATGCTCCATTCGAGCCAATATGATCCTGCCAAGGCACTGGCAGAGACCGGTATTCCTGTTCTCGGTATTCATGGAACAGAAGACCCTGCTGTTTCAGCAGATTCTCTGGATCTCCTCATGAGTGGGGTCAGTCATCCGCATTCGCGGAAGGAACTGATTGCAGGTGCAGGTCATACATTTGGAATGGTACACCCTCACCAGGGTGCTCATGAATACGCAGAGACGGTCGTCAAGATTCTTGCTGATTGGCTCAGAGAGGCAGTTCAACGATGAAGATTTATCCCGCCTACGACCCGCCCGAGTATCGTGACTGGCAAGCGGATCCAAAAATCATCTCTGAATACGCAGCCCGTATGAATGAACCAGAGATTGAAAAAAGCCTCCATTCATTGGGGGAAGAGGGACTTGAGAAACTCTATCGCGGTTTAATCAGGGCACGAATGCACGATATCACCCTTAAGCGGTGGGTTCGTACAGGAGTGATCACAAAAGCATGGCTCGGAACAGGTGAGGAAGCGGTGACCGTCGGAGCCTGTCATGCTCTGGAGGAGGGCGACATTGTCGGACCGATGATCCGCAATGCGGCAGCCACCTTTGAACGAGGCCTGCCGATGGAGGAATCGTTCCGTTCATATTTGGCAACAGGAGACGGATTGACGAAGGGGCGTGATCTTCATTTCGGAGATTTACGTCACGGCGTTGTCGCGCCCATCAGTCATGTCGGAGATCTCGTTCCAGTTTGTGCCGGTTTTGCTCTTTCTTTCCAGCTTCGCAATGAATCGAAAGTTGCCATCACTTGGGTTGGGGATGGTTCGACAAGAACAGGAGCTGTTCATGAGGGGCTATCACTGGCTTCCGCTCGGAGATTGCCCCTGATCGTTATCGTTCAGGATAATGCCGTGGCTCTGGGCACCCGAAGGGATCCGAGACTCGACGAAAGCTTGCGGGGCATGGCGGCCTCTTATGGAGTGACAGGGCTGGAGTGTGACGGAAATCATATTCTGGATGTGCATTCGTGTGTTCGTCAGGCACGAGAGATCTGTCAATCAGGGGAGGGTCCGGTAGTGATCCTGGCCAGAACTTTTCGATTCGGTGGGCATGCCACCCATGATGAAGCGGAAGCTCGGGCGATTTTCTCAAAAGAGGATTTTCATGGTTGGGCTCAGAGAGAGCCCATCGGCTGTTATGAGGCGTGGCTGAGAGATCATCACGCCACTGACAGAGATCTCCTTGCACAACAATTGGAGTCGTGGGAATCCGAAGAGAGCGAAAAGGTCGAGTTATTGGCCCAGAATGCCCTCGCCAGTAAAGACCAGTCTCCACCCGATCCCGATCAGATGCTGGGCGACGTCTTCGCTAACTGAGGATGTCGTTAACTGGAGATGTGAAGGGGGACGGGACTCAAAGGGGAAACCGATTCGACCATCTCGACAGGCAGAATCGGCACAAGAAATCGGAACAGGAAATCGGCACCCTGTCGGGTTTTACTCTCCAGAGCAGGTTTCTGGATTCGCCTCTGCAGGTGCTGGAGTGTTTTCCACACTGAAGGAAGTTCCGCAGCCACAAGCCCCATCTGCGTTCGGATTCTCAAAAACGAAACCGCGCCCCATCAGTGATTCCTTGAAATCTACGGTCGTTCCATTGAGAAACAGCCATGATTTGGGGTCGACAAAGACTCGTGCACCTTCGACTTCAAAGACTCGGTCCTTGTCACCGGCTTGACCGACCACATCCATGCCATAAGACATTCCTGCACAGCCTCCGCCTTGAACGAACAGGCGCAGTCCGCCTTCGTTACCGACCTCTTTCTCACTGGTCAGGCGAAGGATCTCCTTGCCGGCAGCTTCTGTGACATGAATCATGGTTTCCTCCTGTTCGGAAGCACTATCATACCCGTGGGGGTTGCCGGTGACCATGCATGCCGAGGAATTCGAGTCAGGGGTGATCAATTTTGAACCTTGAGGTGCCATTGCTGAAGATTCGATCGAAAATCATCTCCTCCATACGGGGGGTTCTTCTACGGGGGGCCCTCGCCCTGATATCAGCTCCTCGGCCTTTCGCGGCATCAAAGTGGGGTCGCCGACTCGGAGGTGTTGCCTGGTCCCTCTTCCGTAAACAGCGGAAATTGTCGATTCGGCACCTTTCTCATTTGGATCCTGCGATTAGTTCGACCACGAGAAGGTCATTGGCACGGAGCAATTTTCTTCATCTCGGAGAGCTCCTGGTGACCGGCTGCAGCTTGTCGGCTCGCAGTGGTGGTAGCCCTGTCTTCGATGATGCCGACAGAGGGATACAAATTGAAAACCTCGATGAGTTTTTCAAAATGGTGATGGATCAGCGTGCGGACGGAGGCGTGGTCGGGGTCTCGGCTCATTTGGGAGCGTGGGAGTTGTCGGGAGCGGCCATCGGCAGTCGCGGGTATCCGATTCTTGCGAAGCGTTATGAGGACCCGGTCGAACAGTCGCTCGTTGCAGGAATTCGAGATCGCCTCGGGATGCGACTGATCTATCAGGACCAGTCCCTCATGCGAGTGATCCGGTTATTACGAGATCATCAAATGGTGACCTTGCTGGTCGATCTGGATATTCGGGCCATGGATGGGATCCATGTTCCATTTTTGGGAGAGGTCGCCCATACGACCACGGCTCCAGTCAGAATGGCTCTCAAGACGGGATCTTCTCTGTTGCCCTATTTCCTCGTCAAGTCCGGAAAGACCTTCCGCTTCGAGTGGGATGACCCGATTCGAGTGACGGATCCGGAATTGCCAGAGGATGAGAACGAGAAGATCGTTCGATTGACTCGTCGTATGAATGAGTCGCTGGAGAGGGCCATTCGAAGGCATCCGGAACAGTGGGTCTGGATGCATCGTCGCTGGCGGTCAACTCCTGAAGTCATTCAGGCCAGAAAATCACGGGGATAGACTCGAGGCGGATCCTGAATCTCTTCTGTGGAGCTCTCGGATCGAAACCTTGAGACCGCCTGTCAGCGCAATTAACATAAGCCTGTGGGTACAGTGGTATTCGTCGGCAATCAGGCCAGTTCAAACCCTCCGGTGCGGGCAAAAGGAGTCTTCATGACATTCCGAATTTCAGATCAAGCGTTTTCTCATCTCGTCACACCTCAAAAGGCGATTCTGACCCTTTGCCTTTTTGCATTTCTGGGATGCTGGCCCATGAACCTCATTGCTCAAGATTCTCCGGATCTTGCATGGAAGAAGCCTGAAGGTGCTGCTCTTTTTGAAGAAGGACGTGGGGCCTTTGATGCGAAGGAGTTTGCGAATGCGGTTGAGAAATTCAAAGCTGCTCGCAAGCAGGCAAAAAACCGGGCGACAAGAATGCATATCGACAATTGGTTATTGGCGACTGAGGGAGCCAATGAACTGAATGCTTTGATCCAACAGGCCAAGATTGGAAAAGAATCTGCGGCCTATCGGATTGGCGCAAAGAATTATCCCCGATATTCCCAGTCTCCCATCGGTCCGGAGTACAAAAAGTTTCTGACTGAAATGGAAACGAAACTGTTTGTTGTCCTCGATGACTTTGAACGAGTTTCCAGACGCTATTCCGAGAAGTTCGGTAAGAAGTTTATCGATGATCCAAAGCTGGTTCAGCAGGGGAAACGGGCACTCGAATGGAAAGTGAGTTCCAGTGCGAGTGAACTGAAGATCAAGACTTTGCCCCGAAACATGGATTCTTACAAATCGCTGGTGATGTATCTGGATATGCCCAAAGGGGGGTCTGCCTATCAAATGGTCTTTGTCGTTCCGGGAACGAGTGACGAGGGATTATCAAAAGTGACGACGGTTCAAAATGCCTACATTGCCCAAATGAAAGCTCACCGCGGACTGAAAAGAATCGAAGTCCCGTTGAAAAACTTCAAAGGGCAGGGAAATGTAGAATGGGCCAGAGTCAAAGACTTCCGGATTCAGTTTCTGGGCGGCAAAAAGTTTACGGCCTATATCGACTTTGTCGCTCTGCAGAAGTAAGGCCAGACTCTCCCAGTGGAGATGTTCCAGCTCCTTTTCGCCACAGCTGCTCAAAATCGTTTTGAGCGATTTCGGTGGCCGTATTGAGAGCTTCACCCAGGGCTTCGGTGGCTTTCGCATCGTCTCTTCGATGGCTGCCCGGAAAGACCGGTGAGCCGACAACGATGACAGCACGGGTTCCTGGCCATGGAAGAATCATTCGATCCCAGGTTCCCAAACGGTGGTGACGATCAGCGGCGAATCCGATGGGAATCATCGGGATCTTTAGGCGGCGTGCGAGAGCAGCGGCACCTTCTTTGGCGCCTCTTGGCGGCCCCTTGGGACCGTCCACCGATATG